>CAMTZV010000200.1 GCA_947086625.1 uncultured bacterium
TCTTTCGCATACCACGCGAGTGCCTCCTCATCACCCGGCTCCAAAATCATATTGCGATGCTTGATCTCCGAGACGGAGATCTTTGTCCGCATCGAAACCTCCGCCTCATGGGGATAAGCCGCACGCAGCCTCTCGTCGATCGCCCCGACAAGCGCCCCGTCGACCGTCGAGAGACTCTCCAGCAGCTGCTCCTTTTCCACATAGCACTCCGCGCGCTGCAGCGTGTCCGACAACCGAAAATCGTCCGCCGCGCAGGTCTCGATGCTCCACCTGGCGCGGGCGATCTCCCCCGGCTCGCCGCAGGGATCATTTGAGACGCCCACGTCCGCGCACGAGCGCACCGCCGAACCCGGAAGCTGTGCATAGGCGCCCGGCAGAATCCAGTCCAGATAGCAGCCGGCTTCGCGCCGGTCGAGAAAGGTAGCATCTGCTCCCGCCTCCTGCTCATAGCGGGAGAGCGCCGCCTCCACACCCTTTAACGTTCCCGTCAAAATAAGCTGCTCCTTCGCGCGGGTCAGTGCCACATAGAGCACCCGCAACTCCTCGCCGATGTTGTCCCCCGCGATATGCGCCGCGATCATCTCCTTCAAAAGCGTCGTGCGCTTCCTGTGCTTTTTTCGCTCCACGAGCGAAAGCCCAACGCCGAAGGTGCTGTCTAAAATCATCGCGTCCGTGCTGTCCCTTTTGTTGAATCTCCGCCCCAGTCCGGAGACAAACACAACCGGAAACTCCAGCCCTTTGCTCTTGTGGATGCTCATGATGCGCACAACGTCCTCGCTTTCCCCTGTCACATCCGCCTCGCCAAAATCCACCTCGTATTTCTGAAGCTTCTGCATATACCGGATGAACGAGAACAGCCCCCGGTAGCTCGTGCGTTCAAAGCTCACCGCCTGCTGCAGCAGCATTTCCACATTTGCCAGCCGCCTTTCGCCCGCCGGAAGCGCCCGCACAAGATTGAGATACCCCGTCTCGCGCAAAATCTGATCGAGCAGGTCGTGCACGCTTAGATGCCTTGCGCGCTCCCGAAAATCGGAAAGCGATTCCAGAAAGCGAGCCGCCTTTTCCTTCAGCGCATCGTCCGCGCCGTTTTTGGCATAATCCGACAACCGCTCGAAGAAAAAGTATCGCTCGCCCGATACCCGGATACGCGCCAGCTCCTCGCTCGAAAACCCGAAAAAGAGGCTGCGCAGCAGCGCCGCAAGCGGAATATCCTGCAGCGGGTTGTCGATAACCTGGCACAGGGCAAGCACCGCCTGCACCTCCGTCGCACTGAAATACCCGGTCTGAGACATGCGGTGCGACGGAATGCCGCGCTCTGCCAGCCGCTCGGTGAGCTCATCCCCCCACGAGCCGGGGGAGCGCAGCAAAATGACGATATCCGAGTAATGCACGGGACGAAAGCCGCCCGCGCCGTCCGACACGCGCTGCGTTTCCATGACGCGGCAGATCTCCTCCGCGATGAGCGCCGCCTCAAGCGCGCGCGCACTGTCCGCCCCGCTCTCGCTTTGCGCCTCCGGATCCGCCTCCGCCAGCAGGATGCGTGTCTGGAACGACTGTTCCTCCGCCGTCGGAAACTGAGCGCCCACGCGCAGAGCCGCCTCGTCGTCGTAATCCACGCCTCCCACATCGCGCTTCCTGATCCGATAAAACAGGCTGTTGACGCTGCCGAGCACCTGCGGACGGCTGCGGAAATTCTGGCGCAGGCAGATTTTTCGCCCGGGCGCACCGCCTCCCCGGGATGCGTCATGCGCCCCGGATAAGCTGTTCTCCTCTGGCGCATCTGCTGCGGGCGCACTGCCTTGCGCGCATGCGCCGGCCACCCCCGGCGCGCCGTCCTGTGCGCATGTGCTGCCCTCCTCCGGCGCGTCGTCCCCCGTATAGGTATCGTATTTTTCCATAAAAAGCTCGGGCCGCGCAAGGCGAAAGCGGTAAATGCTCTGCTTCACATCCCCGACCATAAAGCGGTTGCGCCGTCCGCCGCCCCCGGCGACCGCGGAGAGGATCGCCTCCTGCACATAGTTGGAGTCCTGATATTCGTCGATCATAACCTCCTCAAAAAGCGCCTGAAACTCCCGCGCGACCTGCGTCGGCTCCTTCGTCGTCTCATCGACCAGAATGCGCAGCGCCATGTGCTCGATATCGGAAAAATCCAAAAGCCCAAGCTCCTCCTTCTTCGTGCGGTATGCATGTGCATAATCAAGTGTCAGCTCCGACAACACCCGCACGCGTTCGCCAAGCGCCTCCAGATCGGATAGCTGCGCTGCGAGCGGCAGCGCGAAATACTTTTTATGCAGCTTCCCAAGCTCCGCTTTCACCTTTGTGCGCAGCGATTTTACAAGCTCCTGCGCCTCCTTGTCCCCCGAAAAGCCGCGCCTTGCCGCAAGCCTGCCGAAATCGATACCGGCCAGCGCAATCCCCAGCGCGTCGTAATCCCTGAGCTCCAGAAGCCGCTCCACCTGTTCGATGAGCCGCTCGATGTTTTCCAGGTACATATCCGGCCCGTCCGGCTCAAGACAGAGCTTTCGCGCCAGCTTCAGCCGGTCGCGCTCCCCGCCGATGACCGAGTGGATGTACGCCTTCAGTGCTGACAGCCAGCTATCGTCCCTTCCGAGCGCCTCTGCGGTGAGCTGCGGCGGCTCATACGGCTGCGAGATCCCCGCGAGCCACGCTTCGCTCCACGGATAGCTCTGCGCAAAGTCGTAGAGCCTGCGCACCATATCCGCGATCGGAGCATCGCTTTTTGCACTTGCATAATCATCCGCAAATGCCAGAAACGCCTCGTCCTCCTTTGCATACCACTGCTCGAGCACGTCGCCCAGCACATCCTCCATGATAAGAGAAAGCTCCGCCGGATCCCCCACACGAAAGCCCGGCGCGAGGCCGATGCACTGGAAATAGTTTTTCACGACGTACAGGCAGAAGCTGTCGATCGTCGTGATCTGCGCGTGGTGTACGAGCGTATACTGTCGATGCAGCCAGGCGCTGTCCGGCTCCTTTTCCATACGCGCCTCGATCGCCTTTGCCACGCGCTCGCGCATCTCCGCCGCTGCCGCCTTCGTAAACGTCACCACGAGCAGCCGGTCGATGTCTGTCGGCTGCTCTGCATCCAGCACCCGTCGGATAATGCGCTCCACGAGCACCGCGGTCTTTCCGCTGCCCGCCGCCGCCGAGACGAGCAGGTCACACCCGCGGACATTCATCGCATCCTCCTGCTCCTTCGTCCATCTCACACTCATCACCGCACCTCCTCTCCTGCGCTGCCTGGCATTTTTCTGTCGTTTCCGTCCATGAATCCGCTTTGCCCTGCGCCGCCTTTTTCAGACGCTCCCCGCACGATGCCCGCCGGTCTGTCCTGACCTGGCGCTTCGCCCGCGCCGCGCTCCATCGCCTCCAAAAGCTCCTCCTCCGACTTACTCTTATCGAGCCTGCGGTAGCCGCAGCCCTGCAGCCGCTCGTCAAAGCCGCAGATGCTCCGGTAGCCGCACCACTCACACGCCGTTTTCCCCCGCAGCTCATAAGGGCTCGCCGCAATCTCGCCCGCCAATATCCGCTGTCCGAGCGATGTCACCGTTTGATTCACATAATCACTGATGCGTGCAAACTGCTCCGTGGAATACGCCTTTGACGTTTTGGACAGCTCGCCGCTTTTTGTGCGGCTCACCGGGATTACATCGGATCGATCCGTAAAATCGGTGTCCATCGCGCCGAATATTTCCGGGTCGTCGTTCACAATGCCGTCGAGCCGCAACTTTTCAAAGACGCCCTGCCAGATCTCCTCCTCGCTCACCGGCCCTTCCGTCTCGAGCACTGGCTCGTCCACATGGTAGTAAAAAATCCCCGCCGGAAGCACATCACCCTCCTGTCTGCGCCGCCGCATCAGCTCCATCGCCGCATTCAGATAAACAACGAGCTGCAGCTGCAGGCCGTGATACAGTGAGAGCAGGGAAAACTTTGTCTGTCCCGATTTGTAGTCGATGATCTTTACATACAAATCTCCGCCTCTTTCCATGACGTCCACGCGGTCAATGCGGCCGCGCAGGCGCATCCGCTCCTCTTCCCCCAACGCGAATTCCTGAACGTTCAATTCCTCCGCCATGCCAAAGCCCACCTCATAATCGGCGGGCAGAAAACGCCCCTTTCGCACCTGCCCCGTCAGAATGTCAACGGTCTGATGCAGCAGCCGTTCCATGCGCCCGGTCAGATAGCGGTTTTTTGCGGATGCAAAGAGCGCGTCATTGCGGCTTTTTGCCAGTGCGTGCTCCATCGCGGAGCGTCCCAGCGCGCGCCGCACCTCCTCCGGCACGGAAAACCAGTCGAATCCGCTTTTTGAAAGCTCTCTCGCATAATCCTCCAGCGCCGTATGTACCAGATTTCCGAAATCCACCGCTTCAAACGTGTTTTCCTCCCGCGGACGCAGCATCAGACCGTAGGTCAGAAAATGCTCATAGGCACAGGCCGCAAACCGCTCAAGCCGCGTGACGCTGCTCCCGAGCAGCGTGCCGTAGAGCAGACGGCTCACCTCGCCCGAAAGCTGCTCCTGCTCAAACGAGTAAAACG
>CAMTZV010000201.1 GCA_947086625.1 uncultured bacterium
TGCCTTTTGCACAAAAAGTTACAAGTAATATCCTTTTTCTGCCTTCATTTCCTTTCCACATTGTGTGCTTGGCATCATTCTGCCTGAAAATAACCGTGCGAACCATACTGTCACTTTATGCCCGCTTCCTGTTCGCACCACACAGCAATGTAGTGCCATTAGTTTTGATATATCAGAACCAAACATTCAGACCATCAGCAGTCCGTCTGCCTCGTAGCTTTCCTTCGCTCCAAAATGCTCAACCTTTGCATGATAACTGTTCCCAAGGTTGTAAAAGCGCAGACTGTCCTTCTCTAAATCGATCAGCTCACACAGGTCTGCCTTTAAGAGCTTGTACTGTGCAGCATCGACCGAGCATTCAAACACCGAATTTTGTACGCGCTGCCCGTAGTTGACGCATTTCTTTGCGACCTTGCGCAGACGCTTCCGCCCGGCCTGATCTTCCGTATTCACATCATAAGCCACAAGTATCAGCATTGCATCCTCCTAAAATCCCGCTCGCCTTCGCTCACGGGCATTTCGTCGCAAGGCATTCTAAAAATGCTTCGCATTTGCCTTGCTCCCGTTCCAAGGCAGCGCCCGCCCGCCTTCGCTCACGGGCATTTCGTCGCAAGGCATCCTAAAAAATGCTCCGCATTTGCCCTGCTCCTCTTCCAAGGTTGCGGCACGCGTCGCGTCGCGCCGCCTGCCATTTCGTCGCAAGGCATCCTAAAAATGCTCTGCATTTGCCTTGCTCCTACTTCCACAAAAACGGCGGGTAGCCGTCCAGATCGCCGCGCAGATATCTGGAAAGCAGAAGCGCCTGCACATACGGGACAAGCCCCCATTCCAGCTTTTCTTTCAGAAACGGATGCGTGATCTGCGCCTTCTTTCGCTCCTGCCACGCCTTCTGCACCTTTTTCCTCCCGTCCCCGGACAACAGGACAGCGCCGTTTTCCTGCTCATGAAAATCCTTAGACGAGAGAATGCGGTCGTTGATCAGCGTCAGCGCAAAGCGGTCTGCCATACACGGGCGCAGCTCCTCCAGCAAATCCAGTGCAAGCGACGTGCGCCCGGGGCGGTCCCGGTGCAAAAATCCCACGTACGAGTCCAGCCCCACCATCTCAAGCGCTGCAGCGCAGTCGCTCCCCAGCATCGTATAGAGGAAAGACAAAAGCGCGTTGACCTTATCGAGCGGGGGCCTACGGTTTCTTCCATGAAAAAAGAACGCCTCCTTCTCCCGCAGAATCATATCGTCAAACACACCAAAATAGATCTTCGCAGCCGCGCCCTCGAGACTGCGCAGCACGTCAAGATCCGTCTCCTCCAAAATCTGCGGCAGCATGTTTTGAAGCTGATCCGACGCCTGACCAAATGCTTCCGCATCGATGCGCATCGCATGGTCGCGCCGCGTCCGGTCGATTACCCGGCGGCAGTTGCTCACCTTTCCAAAAATGAAATTCCGGGCAATCTCACAGCTTGCTCCCAAATCGTCCGCAAGCCGATACTGCTTCCGGCGCAGCAGAACGTTTCCGCGGCTTTCCCCACAGGCACGCGCCAGAAAACGGCCCTGCGGGGTCAGAAATACCAGGTCGATGCCCTCCCGGGCGCACTTGCCCATCAGCGCCGGAGACGCCCCCGCGTAGGAAAACAGAAAAATGCTCTCCAAAATATGCAATGGGAAGCGTCCGCGCACATCGTCGCCCTGCCGGATCACCACATTCTCACCGTCCAGCGCCGTGTACGCATCCTCCGTGTTCACAAACAGCGTATTGCGTATATGTCTCATTCGTCCCTCTCCCCCAGCTCCTGCCGCAGATAATCCGAAACCGACCCACCCTTTAACAGCTTTGGCACGCAAAGCTCCTTAATCGAACACGCATTGCACGCCTTAGACGGTTTCACTCTCGGCGTATAGCCTCTGTCAAAAAACGCGTGCATTTCCCGCACTGCATCTTTCACCAGCTCCCGGAGCGCAGGGGTAAACGCAACCGTCTCGCGGCGGCGCGGCTCCCCATAAAACAACGCGCCCTCAGCGATGTCACAGCAAAGCATTTCCTCCAGGCACATCGCCTGTGCGCACAGCTGCGCCGCATCCTCGCTGCCCTGCTTTGGCCTTCCCTTCTTGTACTCCACCGGATAGGGGAGCCATAAGCCATCCGTTCCTGTGAGCGCCACTCCCTCCTTTGACCGGTGAAACTCCACGACATCGCACTCCCCGGACAGCCCGAGCTTTGCCGAATGAAGCTTTAAAGCCCGGACTGTCAGAAGATCGCCGCGGCGGGTGCGCACATCCGCATCGTGCGCCCGCGCGTGCAAAAGCATCCCGTCGATCGTATGTACATTTTCCGCCCACTGCTGCTCGAGATGGATCAGCGCCCACTGGCGGCGGCAGAACAGAAAATGCTGAATGCCGGAAAGCTGCAGATAATCCTCCTCTTTATAATCCATCAATGATCTCTGCCTCAAGCCCAGGAATTGCCTCCCCGTCGATCTCATAATCGTAATCTGCCGCACATGCGGGAATCGTCACACCCTCTCTCAGAAAGACCTTCAGCGAGCGGTGTACCTGCGCGGAAGAATACTGGCCGTCCTTACAGTTGTGCTTCCACCAGAAAAGCTTTACGACCTCCATCGAGCCGTCGGGGCGCGCGGAGGAGCTGTCATTCACAAACAGCGTCCGCAGGCATTCCTTAATCGTCTCGGCGTCCTCCTCCGTAAATCCGGTCTTTTCCGCAAGCTGGACATTGATGGAGCCTTTCAGCTCATACAGCCCGAAGCGCACAAAATGCTTCGTACCCATCGTATCCGAGGAGCGCTTCTCGCTCGGCTCGCCGTTGACGCTCTTTGTGATCTGCAGCGACTCGATGTCCACCGGAGAAATGCTCACCGCCTGATGAATCGAAACCGGCCCGCGCACACCGACCGAAACGTTGTCTTTTTTGAACGCAAACACCTGCCCGAAGCTTCGGACATCCAGCCACGTCTCGCACGCCTTTTTTGCATACTCATCCCGGTCCTTGATCTTTCCCATCGTGGCGGACGCCCGCTCGCTTAAGCTGCCAAAACCGTCCGCGGCGCGCTCCTCCGACTGGACAAAAATCTCCTTGCCCATGTCCTGCATCCGGTTGCGGATTTTTCGCTTGATGCAGACGTCCGAAATCTCGCCATAGCCGTTGTAATCCGTGCGGGGGCGGTTGCCGTTTAAAGGGTCTCCGTTGCTGTTCGCCATCTTCACCGAAATCAAAGCGGCAAAATCAATCTTGTTCTGCAAAATGCTCATCGTTTTTCTCCTCCGTATCGTTTTCTTTTCTTGATTTATAAAGCTCATTGCGCTGCAAATAATAGCCCATCAGATAGCTGTCCTCCAGCGGACGGTTCCAATCTTTGTCGGAAAACTCATGAATCTGCTCCATAATCTCCCCGATCAGTTTTTTATAAAAGCCGCGCGATTTTGGCGTCAGACGCGGAAAATACGCTTTTTCCAACTGCTGCTCCACGTTCATCGCCACATGTAACGGCGTCCGCACAAATACGGACTGCATCCGAATCGCATTCGTCTCCCGCTTCTCGTCCTGCTGGTAGGTATCCGCCTCCACCTTCTCAAAAACTGCCAGCAGACGTCCGTACTGGTAGCTTCGGTCTTTTCTGTCCGGCTTCAAAGCCATCTCCCATTCCTCCTTTTTGTGATCGTAATCGTATTTTCTGATAACCGCGCACGCCGTAAACAAAATGCCCCTGCGCACGGAAGGCTCGTAGGCCAGCGGCATGGAAGCCCGTTCGACCAATGCCCGCTTCATATCCGCCGGAAACCGCGCCCGGTCAACCCTGCACGTAATCAGCCGCTGCATCTGCTGGCGCATGACGCGGTCGTCGGTCTTTAAAACAGCCTGCCCTTTTTCCTCCCGCTGCGTGCCAAACGCACTGTTCACAATCTGCCAGAGCGGCGGCGACTTCATCCCGTACTTTCCGTTTTCCCAGCAGCATGTGGCATCCCAGTCATGAAGCCGCTGCAAAAAATCCGACGCCTGAAGCTCATTGTAGTAAGTAACGGACAGCCTTCCGGTCGTCGCCGCGTCAAACGCCGCAATCACAACGCCTCCCGCATCGTCCGGCAGCTCGCTTTGAAAGCCGAGAAGCGTGCGCCTGAGCTCCTCCCGATACTCCGTCGGATTTACGACATTCTCCGCCGCACCTTTTTGCCGAAACGCACCCGTCACCCTCGGCACCTCTTTCCCCTGCGGATTCCAGCACAAAAACGTCCGTCCGCCAAACACGGCGCGCGCGCCCTGCTCCGCCGCAAGCCAGCGAAGCGCATTGTGCGCCTTCTGCGAGGCCGTATAGCTGACCGTCGCCGCCTGCCAGTCCTCCGAAAAGCGGCCCCGATACGTAAAGCCGCTCGCATCGTTCGCAGAAATCAGCTTCGCGTTCCCGTTAAACGGAATAATCCCCTTCGGATGCTGCTTTGCCGGTGCCTCATACTCGCCGGTAATCATGCAGAGCGCCTTCGCGCCCTCGGCCCGCCGCGCGCCATAGTACGCCGCAAACGACCGGAACAGGCTCTGATCCGTCCA
>CAMTZV010000202.1 GCA_947086625.1 uncultured bacterium
ATTGCGCTACCGGTTTCCCGCATCGTGTTCGGAACCGCGACCCCGGCGATGCAGCAGGGACAGGACGCCACGGAGCTTTTGGACGCGGTCGCAGCGGGCGGCGTCAACTGCTTTGACACGGCGCGCATTTACGGTATGGCGGAAAAGTCGCTTGGCGACTGGATGAGCAGGCGCGGCAACCGCGAGCAGCTTGTCATCGTGGATAAAGGTGCGCATCCGCTGCCGGATACGGTTGTTCCGCGGGTGACACCGGCGGCGATCGAGGCGGACATTGCGCGCTCGTTATCGCTTTTGCAGACCGACTATGTGGATATCTATATGCTGCACCGGGATGATCCGTCAAAGCCGGTCGGCCCGATCGTGGAGGTGTTAAACGATTTGCGGGAGCGCGGGAAAATCAGGCTTTTTGGCGTGTCCAACTGGAGCGTGACGCGTATCGAGGCCGCAAACGCTTACGCCTACGAGCATGATCTGGAGCCGTTTTCTGTCTCCAGCCCGAACTATGGGCTTGCGGAGCAGGTGCTGGATCCCTGGGGCGGCGGGTGTGTATCGATCTCAGGCCCGACCGAGGCGGAAAACCGCAGATGGTATCAGGACAGCGGTATGCCGATATTTGCGTATGCGGTGCTGGCGCACGGCCTTTTATCCGGCAAGGTAAGATCTGACGCGCTCTCGGATGTCGAAAAGCTCTTAGACCCGTTTGCGATTCGCGGCTACTGCTGCAGGCCAAACTACGAGCGTCTTCGCCGGACAGAGCAGATTGCGAAAAAGCACGGCTGTACGGTAGCGCAGGCAGCGCTCGCCTGGGTGCTGGCGCAGCCGCTTGAGGTGTTTGCGGAGGTCAGCGCGTCCACGCCGGAGCGCTTTGCGTCCAACCTTGGAGCACTTGATGTGAAGCTTTCGGCGGAGGAGTTAAAGTACATGGATTTGCAATGACGCTTCTGACGTTGTGTGGATGGCTGCTTTTCACGCCCCGGGAACGGCGTACCGGCTGCGTGTTCCGCGAGAACGTGATTCCGGAATAAGGAGCGGTTTTTGTGCAGCAAAATTTGGGGCGTGCCCCTGCAGCCGTCACAATACGTATTGTAGATTTCATCGGAAGTGCGCATAATAATAGAAAAAAGGAGAATGAAAATGGCTGAGAACGAGACATGCAGCAGCGCGGCAAGCTGCAGCAGGGAAAGCTGCGAGGGCTGCCCGAGCAACAATGGAGGGCAGACTTCATTTTTAGAGGAGTTGAACCAGTATTCTTCCGTTGGGAAGGTGATCGGTGTCATAAGCGGCAAGGGCGGTGTCGGAAAATCGTTTGTGACCGCGTCGCTGGCGTGCGCGATGCACAAGGCGGGGCTTCGGGTTGGCATCCTGGATGCGGACATTACGGGTCCGTCTATCCCGAAAATGATGGGCGTTCACGGAACCGCTTTCGGTAGCGAGAAGGGCATCATTCCGCTGGAATCCGATCAGGGCATTCCGGTCATGTCCATCAATTTGCTCATCGAGGATGAGGAGCAGCCGGTCATCTGGCGCGGCCCGGTCATCGCGGGGGCAGTCAAGCAGTTTTGGACGGACGTCGTCTGGGGCGAGCTGGATTATTTGTTTGTGGACATGCCGCCCGGAACCGGGGACGTGCCGCTGACCGTGTTTCAGTCGCTGCCGGTGGACGGCGTTGTTATCGTGACGTCCCCGCAGGAGCTTGTGCAGATGATCGTAAAAAAAGCCTACAACATGGCAGCGATGATGAAGGTTCCGGTACTTGGTGTCGTGGAGAATTTCAGCTATTTTGCGTGCCCTGACTGCGGAAAGCACATTTCGCTGTTCGGCGAGAGCCATGTGGAGGCGGTCGCGGACGAGCTTGGGATTCCCGTGTTCGCAAAGCTGCCTATCGAGCCGGAGAAGGCGGCGGCGGCCGACGCCGGGGCGTTTTACAATGTGGATCACAGCGCGTTTGCAGGGGCCCTCGAGGCGCTGCGGTAGGTTTTCATCAGCGGTGAAAATGAAAGCGCCGCCGGATCACCGGGAGGAGGATGATCCGGCGGTGGGAAAATAATAGGGGAGGTACATAAGAAATGAAGCAGAGGGCATCGGCTATGGAGCGCGCGAACAAGACTGCGCTTGTATCGTACGGCGTGATGAATGTCATTCTCATCGCCTGCTATCTGATTGAGGTCGTCAAAAAGAGCCGCACGCCGGGGTATTTTGCAGTATTCTGCGCGCTGGCGATCGTGCCGTTTCTCATGAACTACGTGATGTATAAAAAGAACCGCGCTTCATCCTATGTGCAGTATGCGATGCCCGCGGGTTTTTTCGTCTTTTATATGTTTATCGTCTTTACGACGGTCTCCCCGGTCGCCTACGTGTACGCGTTTATCGTGGCGGTCGCGCTTATTCCGCTGGGAAATATCCGGGTTTCGGGCGCATATATGATCGCCGTGTCGCTCGTGAATGTGGTTCAGGTTGCCTATCTTGCGCTGGGCGGGCATCTGACGGCGGCTGACCTGCCGAATGTGGAGATCCGAATCGCGTCGGTTGTGGTGTTCGGCATCTATCTCGTCGTCAGCACAAAGGTGATGGCGGACAACAGCATGGCGCGTCTAAAGGAAATTGAGGCGGAAAAGCAGCGCGCGGCGGCGCTGGCAAAGGAGCTTTTGAGCGCTTCCGAGCAGATGACGGGCGATATTTCGCTTCTGGCAGATAAGATGGGGATTCTCGAGGGCACCACGGGACAGACGGTGGCGGCGATGCAGGAGGTATCCGAGGGGACGAACGAGACGGCCCAGTCCGTTCAGACACAAATGCAGAAAACGGTGGAGATTCAGAGCACAATCGGACATGTGGGAGAGGCCGCAAAGATGATCGAGACGGATATCCGGGACACACAAAAGGAGCTTCGCGCCTCGCAGGTACATATCCGTGAGCTCATCGAGCAGGTCGGCGTCTCCAACCGTGCCAACGAAAACATGTCCGGGGAGATGAATACGCTCATTTCCTATACGGATCAGATGCAGTCTATCATAGACGTGATTGACAATGTCGCGACGCAGACGAGACTGCTCTCCTTAAACGCCAGCATTGAGGCCGCGCGGGCCGGGGAGGCAGGCAGGGGCTTTGCGGTCGTTGCGGACGAGATCTCGTCGCTTGCAGGGCAGACGCAGGAGGCGACGGAGCACATTACGGGGCTGATCAACAGCATATCCGCCGAGCTGAAAACGGTTGTCGGAGTCATTGGAAAGGTCATCGAGAGCGCGAAGCAGCAGAATGAGGCGGCGGATCTGACGGCGAAGAGCTTTGAGACGATCAGCGGCAGGATCGACGGCATGTTCGAGCATGTGGAGACGACGACCCGGCTTATGGAGAGCCTCGAGGAGGCAAATGCCGTGATTACCCACGGCATCGAGACGATCTCGGCGGCAACACAGGAGGTGACGGCGCACTCGAGCGAAACGCTCTCCATCAGCTCGGAAAACAGCAGGCTGACAGATGAAGTCGGCGTCATTATCGGAACGCTGAGCGAAACCGCGAACAAGCTCGCGGCGATTACGCAGGAAGGGTAGTGTAGAGACACAGCGGTAAAATTTCAGAAGCTTTCCCATTCATTTTGGGAAAGCTTTTTTGTACCCCAAAAATCAGAGGGAATCTACATGGAAAATCAGAGAAAATCCCAAATGGAGAAAAAATTATGTAAAAATCATATATCGCATGTCAAAATACTGCGGTGGTTCAGAAACATGCAAAATAGTATACTGCGAAGCAGAAAGAGAGGACGACATGCCCGCGAGCCTTGCGAGCGGGCAAAACCCTGAAAGGAGGAGATTATGTAAATGAATGCACCAAAAAAGAAATCATGGGAAGGAAAGAAGCTGTTTCTGCTGATTTTGCCGTTTCTGATCCTCAGCTTTCTGTTTTCTTACTTCCCGCTGCACGGCTGGATTTACTCGTTTTTTGACTACCGGGCGCCGTTAAAGCTCTCACAGTGCGAGTTTGTGGGACTTAAGTGGTTTCAGACGCTCTTTAGTAATCCGACGCAGGTAAAACAGCTTTTGACAGTCATGAAGAATACCTTTGCAATGAGCCTGCTTGGCATTGCAACCTCATTTCTGCCGGTACTCTTCGCCGTATTTTTGAACGAGATCAACTGCAAATGGTTCAAAAATATCGTGCAGACGCTGACAACGCTGCCGAACTTCATAAGCTGGACGCTGGTCTATTCCGTGGCGTTCTGCCTGTTTTCGAGCACCGGAATGTTTAATACGGTGATGCAGCAGCTCGGTATCATTGCGGAGCCGGTCAAGATTCTCGACAGCGGCGAGCATGTGTGGCTGCAGATGGTGCTGTGGAATACCTGGAAGGGCCTTGGATGGGGCGCGATCATGTATCTGGCGGCCATCGCGGGCATCGACCAGGAGCTTTACGAGGCGGCAAAGGTGGACGGCGCCGGGCGGTGGGCGCTGATCAAAAACATCACCATCCCGTCCATCCTGCCTACATACTTTGTCATGCTCATGCTTTCCGTGGCAAATTTCCTGAACAATGGAATGGATCAGTATT
>CAMTZV010000203.1 GCA_947086625.1 uncultured bacterium
GGAGCGCTCGTCAAAGCTGCCGAGGGCGACGATCGGGAAGCCGCCCGTGCGGATGTAGTCGTTTAAGAGCTGCCCGCCGGGGTCATCCTGCGCGTGTTTAAAGGCCAGATATTCGGCGAAGGAGAGCGTGTAAACCGGGATGGAAACGTAGCGGCCCGTCAGGTAGGTCGATATCTCGCCCGACATGAGCTTGGAATTTGAGCCGGTGACGTAGATATCCGTGTCGGCCTGCTCGAGCAGGCTGTTGACGGCCTTTTCCCAGCCCTCGATTTCCTGAACCTCGTCAAGCAGGAGATAATAGCGCCCGCTGTCCGTCATTTTTTCGCGGATGCCGCGGTACATATCCTTGTCCCGCATACCGCCGTCAAAATCCTCCGAGGTATAGCACATACGGATGATATGGTCGGCACTGACGCCGCTTTTTTGCAGGTCGTGGTACAAAAGCTCAAGGATGGTGGATTTTCCGCATCGTCGGATGCCCGCAAGTATTTTTACGAGCGGCACGTCGCGGTAGGTTCTTAAAGCTGTAAGATAGTCCGGTCTGTCAATCATGGCAATGCCCTCCTTTGATCCTATTATATGTAAATAACAGGAATTTATCAAATAGTTTTTCTGATTTGAAAGTAAAAACTTTTGAAAATATAAAAGTTTTTACTTGTAGAAAAGAAAAAATTTTTGAAAATTTTCTTGGTTTTTACTCTTGGGAGGGGAAGGCATTGAACCTTTGGCATGATCTGTGCTACAATACGCTTGACAGAAAACGGTTTTTGTAAAAGAGGACAGGATATATGAATAAGACGACGCACACGATCGCGGCGGTCGCCCCGGGCAGCATCGGCGAGGAGCTCTCGCTTGCACCGGGCGACGTGGTGCTGGCGATCAACGGGCAGGAGATTGAGGATATTTTTGACTACCACTATCTGTCGGAGGACGAGTTTCTGACGGTGCTCATAGAAAAGCCGGACGGCGAGCAGTGGGAGCTTGAGATCGAGAAGGAATGCGACGAGGATCTCGGGCTGACGTTTGAAAACGGGCTGATGGACGATTATAAATCATGCTGTAACAAATGCGTGTTCTGTTTTATCGACCAGATGCCGCCGGGGATGCGGGAGACGCTCTACTTCAAGGACGACGATTCCAGACTCTCGTTTTTGCAGGGCAACTACGTGACGCTCACAAACATGAAGGAGTATGACATCGAGCGGATTATCCGCTACCGGCTCGATCCGATCAACATCTCGGTGCAGACGACGGAACCCGCGCTGCGCTGCAAAATGCTTGGCAACCGCTTCGCGGGCGAGGCGTTAAAAAAGATCGACCGGTTATTTGAGGCCGGCATCCGCATGAACGCGCAGATTGTGCTCTGCAAGGGCATCAACGACGGGGCGCACCTCGAGCGAAGCATCGGCGATCTGATGAAGTACCAGCCTTACATGGAGAGCGTCTCGGTCGTCCCGGTCGGGTTGACAAAGTACCGCGAAAGGCTTTTCCCGCTGGAGCCGTTCGGAAAGGAAGATGCGAAGAACGTGCTCGATGTGATCCGTCGCTGGCAGACGGAAAGTATGCGGCGGCACGGGACGCATTTCATCCACGCGAGCGACGAGTGGTATCTTCTGGCGGGGGAGGAATTGCCGCCGGAGGAGAGCTACGACGGTTATCTGCAGCTCGAAAACGGCGTGGGGATGCTGCGGCTCTTGCAGGAGGAGTTTACGGAAAGTCTGCGGGAATGCGCGGGGGATGCGCGCGTGCGGGAGCGCTCGATTGCGACGGGACAGCTCGCGGCGCCGTTTCTGGAGGAGCTTGTGCGGGAGCTGTCCGGGAAATACCCGCACGTGCGGGTACACGTCTATCCGATCCGCAACGACTTTTTCGGGGAGGGCGTCACGGTTGCGGGGCTGCTCACGGGCACGGACTTAAAAAAGCAGCTCGCGGGCGTGCCCCTGGGAGATCGGCTTTTGCTGCCGTGCAGCGTTGTGAGAAACGAACAGCGGGACTTTCTCGACGACGTGACGGTCGACGAGCTGGAAAAAACTTTACAAGTCCCGATAGATATTGTAAAATCAAGCGGGATGGATCTGCTGAACGCGCTCATTGGGTAGCGCGCAGGCGGCACCCGTTGGACGGAACCTGTTTCCTTCCATATATATGACAGGAGAGATTCAGTTATGGGAAAACCGATTGTGGCGATCGTAGGTCGCCCGAACGTTGGAAAATCAACGCTTTTTAACGCGCTTGCCGGCTCCCGCATCTCGATCGTGCAGGATACGCCCGGCGTGACGCGCGACCGGATCTACGCGGACGTGAGCTGGTTAAACTACAATTTTACAATGATCGATACCGGGGGCATCGAGCCGGACAGCGGGGACGTCATCCTCTCGCAGATGCGGGAGCAGGCGCAGATCGCGATCGACACGGCGGATGTCATCGTCTTTCTCGTGGATGTGCGTCAGGGGATGCAGGATGCGGACGCAAAGGTCGCCGACATGCTGCGGCGCTCGAAAAAGCCGGTCGTGCTCGCGGTGAACAAGGTCGATAACTTTGAAAAGCTGATGCTCGACGTCTACGAGTTTTACAATCTCGGCATGGGCGAGCCGGTTCCGGTTTCGGGCGCGGGGATGCTCGGCATCGGGGAGCTTTTGGACGAGGTCGTGAAGCATTTCCCGGAGGGCGCCGGGGAGGACGAGGAGGATACGCGCCCGAAGATCGCGGTTGTCGGAAAGCCGAACGTCGGGAAATCTTCGCTTGTGAACCGCCTGACCGGGGATGTGCGCGTGATCGTCTCGGATATCGCGGGCACGACGCGCGACGCGATCGACACGCCGGTGAAGTATCACGGCAGGGAGTACGTCTTTATCGATACGGCAGGGCTGCGGCGCAAGAGCAAGGTCAGGGAGGAGATTGAGCGCTACAGCATCATCCGCGCCGTGACCGCCGTGGAGCGGGCCGACGTGGTGCTCCTGCTCATCGACGGGACGGAGGGCGTCACCGAGCAGGACGCCAAGATCGCGGGCATTGCGCACGAGCGCGGCAAGGGCATCATCATCGTCGTGAACAAGTGGGATGCGGTCGAGAAGGACGACAAGACGATCTACCGCATGACGGAGCGCATCCGGCAGGTGCTGAGCTTTCTGTCGTACGCGGAGATTTTGTTTATCTCGGCAAAGACCGGGCAGCGCGCGACAAACGTCTACGACGTAATCGACATGGTGATCGAGAACAACGCCATGCGCGTGGCGACGGGCGTTTTAAACGAGATCGTGGCGGAGGCAGTGGCGATGCAGCAGCCGCCGACGGACAAGGGCAAGCGCCTGAAAATCTACTATGTGACGCAGGTTTCGGTGAAGCCGCCGACGTTTGTCATCTTTGTCAACGATAAGGAGCTGGCACATTTTTCCTATGTGCGCTATCTGGAAAACCGCATCCGTGACGCGTTCGGATTTCGCGGTACGTCGTTAAAATTTATCGTCCGTGAGCGGAAGGAGGAGAAATAAGCTATGCTGGAACGTTTGATCTCAATCATTATCGGGTATGCCTGCGGGCATTTCCTCACCGGTTTCTTTTACGGGAAAACGCAGAATGTTGATCTTCGCGAGGTCGGCAGCGGCAACGTCGGCACGACGAACACCTACCGCAACTTAGGGCCGAAGGCGGGCGTGCTCACGCTCTTAGGCGACGCGTTCAAGGTCGTGCTCTCGGTTGTGATCGTCTGGCTTCTCTACCGCGGCAGCCTGGATGCGGGCAGCGTGAAGGTGCTGCAGTATTACGCGGCGCTCGGGACGATCCTCGGGCACAATTTCCCGATTTTTATGAAATTCCACGGCGGCAAGGGCATCGCCTGCACCGGCGGCCTCATGTTGGCGGTCTGCCCGATTTGCATTCCCGTCTGCCTGACGATCTTTGTCGTCGTCGTCGGGGTCACAAAATATGTGTCGCTCGGCTCGATCCTCGTCTGCATCAGCTTTTTTATCCAGATTCTGGTGTTCGGGCAGATGGGGCTTCTTGGCGTGAGCGGTGCGCTGCTCATGGAGGTGTACGTGCTGGCGGCGATTGTGATGGTGCTCGGCATCGTGCGGCACCACGCGAATATCGGGCGGCTTTTGAGCGGGACGGAGAGCAAATTTTCACTGAAGCCGAAGAAGGAGTCATGATGAGAGAAGAACGGATCAAAATTGTTTACCATACGGACGCGATCGATAAGCTGGACTACATAGAGGGAAAATCGGACTGGATCGATTTGCGCGCCGCCGAGGAGGTCTCGTTTCGCGCGGGGGAGTTTCACATGATTAACCTCGGCGTGTCGATGGAGCTTCCGAAGGGTTACGAGGCGCACGTCGTACCCCGCAGCTCGACGTTTAAAAATTACGGGCTGATCCAGACAAATTCGTACGGCGTCATCGACCAGACGTACTGCGGGCAGGACGACGTCTGGCACTGGCCGGCGTACGCGATGCGGGACACGGTCGTGCATGTGAACGACCGCATCTGCCAGTTCCGCATCATGGAAAACCAGCCGCACATCCGCTTTGAGGAGGTCGACGTGCTG
>CAMTZV010000204.1 GCA_947086625.1 uncultured bacterium
GGTAAAATGCTCCCCGACCTCCACGAGCATCTGATGATCCGTTTCATCGCCTATGTATCCGGCGGGCATCGCCAGATTCTGCGCATATAATATAGAAGAAAGCGTCTGCAGGCTTAACAGTGCGTCGATGTTTGCGTTTTCGAGCGCCGCCTTTTTCGCCTCCTTCATCTGCTTTTCGGCTTCCTTTAACTGTTCCTTTGCGGACTTCATCTGCGACTCGCCCGCCGCCACCTGCGCCTGTCCCGAGCCAAAGCCCGCCGCGGCGCTGTAACCTCCCGCAATGACCTCGGAGTGCTTGCCGTCCATGCCCTCCATCTGCTTGTTTACCTCGTCGAGCATCATCTGTGCCGCCGTGATCTCTGTCGCAAGGTTTGCAAGCGCGGTATCGATCTGCGGCAGGCGGGTATTCACGATGTCATACACCTGCTTGATGCTCTCGTACGTCACGCCCTCGATTGCCTCACCCTGGCCCATCTCCTCGAGCCACGCCAAACGCGCCTCCGTCGCCTCCTTGTCCGCGACTGCCTCCGCCACCGTAGCCGGAATTTTAATACCCGCCTGCTCCGCGACCGTGCCAAGGTTCATCGCAAGCAGCGCCAGCATACTGTTCATCTGGTCGTACGCGCCCTGTATATCCGCGTCCTCATACGCCTGCTTCTCCGCCTCAAGCGCGCTCTTGCTCGCCTTTAAGCTGTTTAAGCTCGACTCGTAGGCTGCCTTTGTCGCCTGCGCCTGCGAGAGCTGCACGGACGCGTCCGCAAGCTGCTGGTTCGTGTCCGACTGCTGCTTTTTTAAGTTTTCCTTCTGCCTGGCAAGCTCCGCCTCGCCGTCAGAAAGCTCCGTCTTCGCGTCCTCGATCTCTTTTGCCGCATCGGCGAGCTTCTCGTTCGTGTGCTCCAAAATACGCTCGTTCACCGCGTCAATCTTGTCCTGATTCAGACGGATTTCCACGGTATCCGCCACCTCACCGCTCGTGGAAATGCTCGCCACGCCGCTTCTGCGCTCCAGATACGGAATCACGACATCCCGCGTGAACGTCGTTACCTCCTTGATATCCTTCCCCTCATAGTCGACGGACGCGTACATCGTCGCGAGCATATCCACACTGATCTCCATAATGTTCGGAATCCCGCACTCATCCGGCAGATCCATCGAGTCGAGCGCCATCGACACGCGCACCAGAGCCGCCTCCATGTCCGTCTCATCGGAAAACTGCAACATCACCATCCCGTAATTTTCCGACGACGTGCTTGTGATGTTTTCCACACCGTTGATCGTCCCGAGCGCGCTCTCCATCGGCTCGGTCACGTCCATCTCCACCTGCTCGGGGGACGCTCCGACCTCCGTCGTGATGACCGCCAGATAGGGCATCGTCAGATCCGGCATCAGATCGGTCTGCATTCCGTTTAAGCTCACCACGCCGATGACCAGAATCACGATCACCGCCACCACAACGTAAAAGGGCTTTTTCACGCAAAATTTTGTCATACTCAAATCCTCTCTGTGCAATTTCCCGCAGCATATACTCACGAGCGATAAACGTTGCCATCACCGTGCAGCGTCTAAGCGCCCGTGCGTCCGCTGCACTGGCAAATTCAAGTGATCGCAAGTATAAATTGTTAGTATCATATCACAAAAAGTTTGAGATTGCACGACAAATTTTCGACATCCTCCAGCATCCGATACTCCCTCCGTGAATACTCTTCCATCCCCTTCCAGACGAGCGCCGCCATGACCCCGCCGGAGGCGATACACAGCAAAACACCCTGCCAGCCAAACCGGTAGCTCCGGTTGAGAAAATAGCATGGCAGACAGCTAAGCGCGCTCCCCGCCACGACCGGGACGAGGAAGCGAACCCTGTTTTTAAACAGGAACATACCCCGCAGCTCACCCCGCTGACAGCCCATCAGACGCAGACTCTTCACGCTTTTGCCGTTCTCCTCCCGCTCGCCCGCAATCTGGAAATGGATCAGAGAAAAGGCCGCGGCGCACATGAGCAGAACGACAAAGCTCATGGACAAAAGAAGCACGCATCCGGACTGTCCGGCCCTCTCAAGGTCCGAGATCCGCGATGTCACCGCCAGCGTCCGCTGCTCCTCCTGCGAAAGCCCGCTGCTCTGGCGCAGCACATCCGCAAACGCCCGGACCGCACCCTTTACGCGCGAACATTCCTGAAAACATTCCTGAAAAGAAAACAACTGCATCGTGCCCTGCCAGCAGCCCGGTTCGCCGGAAAGCAGCTCAAAATCGGCATCGCTCAAAACGAGCGTGCGGTCCGCAAACGCCGGGTTTTTATTCCACAAAACCTGAAGCTTTCTCCCGCACGAGACGAGCTGTCTGCCTCCAGGTGAAACGCGCTCTACCGGGGTCAGATCATGCCCGTAGCCGTCGTCCGCGACAACCTGAAACAAATTTAAAAACGTGCCCTCCCCGACTGCAAAATCCGTGTGCAGCTTTTCATTCAGCTCGGACGCGGAGACGTAATTGAACGCCTGATCCCTGAAAAAGCGAATGCTCGTCGCATCCGTCACCACAACGCCCGCCCTGTTTAAAAATTCCTCCGCCTCTTTGACGGACACGTCATTATATCCGAACAGGCTGGCATAGACCAGGTCAAAGGGCGCATACAGTTCCGCGTCCCGCTTCAATCCGCCGAAGATGCAGACGGACAGGCTGCACAGACAGACAATGACCGCGACCATGACACCCGCGGCACTGCTGCGAAGCCGCCAGTCCCGCTTATGCCGCATCAAAAA
Source organism: uncultured bacterium (assembly GCA_947086625.1). Lineage (GTDB taxonomy): Bacteria > Bacillota > Clostridia > Lachnospirales > Lachnospiraceae > W0P33-017. The sequence goes on from CAMTZV010000204.1 coordinate 2,757, forward strand.
CGAAAATCGGATTAAATTCCGGTTCACATACTGTGGCAGACGCGCCCGCACCGCGGCGGACAACGCGCCGCTTTTTTCCGGCCGTTCATGGTTTTTCAGCAGACCGCCGATCCGCGCCATCCGCATCAGCCTCCCCGCATACGCCGCAACCGTAGCCGTTGTGACCGTCCCGTACAAAAGTGCGGTGCATGCATACGCTTTTAAGGGGATACGCCGGCCCCATCCATCGATGCACAGCACATATCTCAAAATCCCGTAAAACGTGCAGGAGCAGGCCGTCCCCGCAAAAAAAGCCGCAAGCAGCCCCAGTGCGGCGACACAGACCGACTCGGCCGCGATCCGCCCGGCGGCCTCCCTCCGGCTCATCCCCAGCGACAAAAAAATTCCGTAATCTCCCTTTCGCGCATTCCAGAAGGTGTGGTAGGACAGCGGAAGAAACAGGCACACAAAAACGCCCGCCAGCATACCCGGAAACACAAGGTTGCTCGAAATCATCGAATCGACCGTGTACCCGTCCATAAACCGTTCATCAAAGAGCATGGATGCGAAACAGAAAAAGACCGCGGCAGAAACCGTACAGCAGACGAAATATAAGCGGTATTTCGCGAAATTTTTCCGCAGCATTTTTAAGGATAACTCGTAAAAGCTCATGACTCATTCCTCCTCCCGTCTGCCCTGAACAGATCCGATTTCTTCCTTTTCGCCAGCTTTCTATCCTCCAGCACCAGCACCCGGTCACAGAAGGCTGCGACGTACGGATCATGCGTGACGATGAGCACGCTTGTCCCCGATTTCCGGTTCATAAGCAAAAGCTGCTCCATCACATCCCCCGTTGCCTTCACGTCCAGATTGCCGGTCGGCTCATCCGCAAAGATGAGCGCCGGATCATGGATAAACGCCCGCGCAATCGCGACGCGCTGCTTTTGTCCGCCCGAGATCTCACAGAGGCTTCTGTTCTCGATTTCTTTGAGCTGCAGAGGCACGGCCACCCGTTCATATGCCTGCTCCTGCTCCTCGCTCTCACAGCCGTTTAAGATCATTGGGACAAGAATATTGTCCTTCACGTTCAGGCTTTCCAGAAGCTGGAAATCCTGAAAGATCATGCCAAGCCGCTTCCTTCGAAACAGCGCCGTCTCGTCGTCCGACTGCGCGCAAAGCGCTTTTCCTTCTATATAAATATTACCGGAATCCGCGGCGTCGATGCCGCACAGGAGATGCAGCAGCGTCGTTTTTCCGCCGCCCGCCGCCCCCATGACGGCGACAAGCTCACCGCGCTCAATTTCCAGACACAGATCCTCCAGAACACTGACGCGCTCACCGCCGCTCTGATATGCCTTGTACAGATGCTCTGCGCGCAAAATACACATGATGAGACCTCCTTTTTCTGCCTGCCCGCCGGGGCAGGTATTTACAGACAACAACCGCAACCACCGCATGCCGCAGTTTGTGAATATAATTTATTTATTCTGTTTCCTGTAATTTCTGCAGGAATTTCCGTGCCGGTTTGGATAAAACCTGATATTTTTTCCAGATGATACCCATGTGGGCTTCAATCCTTGGTTCAAGTGGTCTGAAACACAAGCTGCTGTTTCCCGAAACATTCACAAGCTTATCAAAACATATTGCATATCCCAATCCCTCGTCCACCATCAGCGAACCGTTAAAAAGCAGACTGTAGGTAGCCGCAATATTCAGCTTATCCTGTTCCATGTGAAAGAAATTTTTTAATTCTGAGTTTTGAAATGCCTG
>CAMTZV010000205.1 GCA_947086625.1 uncultured bacterium
TACATTCGAGATGTTGTTACCGATAACGTCCATTTTTGTCTGGTGTGTCTTCAAGCCTGACACGCCAGCGTAAAGTGATCTCATCATAATGAAATGACCTCCGTTTTTATTCTCATTTCTGCGGCGCGCGCGTTGTCTCCTCTGTCAGTCAGAGACATCCGCCTCCTGAAAAGGTCCGGCGATTAAGCGATAACCGCGCCGTCAATATTGGTAAAGATGTTGTCGCCCGTGTCCGTCTGGTCCATCGCGGTCACGACCGTCTTGTTCGGCACGTTCACGATAAACGCAAGCGAATCCACAAGCACCAGCGACTCGTTAATACCCTTTGCACTGGCCTTTGATACGCCGTCCGCGAGACGCTTGCTCTGATCCGCGGAAAGGCTGATGTTCCGATCGTTCAAACGGTTTGCGGCGTGCTTGGAAAAACGTAAGGGATTCAACGCATCCTGTTTTGCCCGCAGCACTTCGTCAAAGGAAACTTCCGTGCTCTCCCCTGATTCTCTGACATTCTTTTTGAAAAAGGTGTCCGCCACCTGTTCGATCGAATGAAATCCGTTACGAATCGAATCCATTTGATTCATAATCCCACTCCTGTCTTTGAAAGGCGTTTATTCGGTCGGAGTCGTCGTGCCCGCACCGTCGCCCTTGTCTGCGCCGTCGCCGGCTGCATCGTCATCCTTGTCGCCGCCGGTCGTATCGTCGCCCGCACCACCGTTCAAGAGCTCGTCGCGAAGCTTGATCATCACATTCAGTGCAGTCTCCGCCGCGAGGAACTTATCCCACGCCTCCTTGCAGTTGCTCTGGATGAACTCCTTCTGATAATCCGAAAGCTTGTCGAACTGCTCGCGGATCATCTTGAACGTCTGCTCGTCGAGCAGCGATACGTTATTCGCATCGGGAAGCTGCTCCACCGTCTTCTCGAAATCCTCTGCGAGCATCGTCGCCTCCATGTACTCGGAATCCGCCACCGAATAGAGATCATCGAGGTTGTAGAGCGCTCCACCCACGGAAAGGTAAATGTTGCTGCCCTCCTTCATGACGTAATCGACCACGCCGGTCACAAGGCTCTGTTCACCCGTCACAGGGTTGGTCGGACGCATGATAACGGTCTTTCCGACGAGCGCGTTCGCCTGTAAGCTCTCCGCGGTGTGCGCCATGTTCTCGGTCGCCTCCACCTGCGTAAACGTCGCAAGCTGTGACACATACTCGGTATTTGACTGCGGCTCCAACGGATCCTGATACTTCATCTGCGCGACGAGCAGATTCAGGAAATCCTCTTTATCGAGCTTTCCCGGCTCCCGCTTCTTTGACGCCGAGGTGGCCTCCGCCGTGTTGTCTATGACCTTTCCGTTTTCTACTTTCTGCCATATCATAGGCAATTCTCCTTTCTTTTTTTAATGCTGTTTTAATTGTTACAATTTATGCGGTATAATCAACGGTTCCACCGTTGTCACGCATCATCTGTGCGACCAGCGTCTCCTCCTCGCTCATAAGCCCGCTCAGCTCGTCAAGATTGTTCAGATTCAGATTGCGCCGTCCGCCCTGCGCGCCCTCGCCCTGTCGCTCGGCCTGCTCCTGAGCCATCTGCCCGTTCGCGGAAGCGTTTCCGTCTAAATTCTGTTCAAACTCATGGGTTGCAACCGTCACCTCGACTGCCTCTACCTTTAATCCCTGTGCCTGCAGCGTGGAGCGAAGCTCCGCCATCTGTGTCTGCAAGGCCTCCTTCACCTGCTCGTTGGATGCGGCGATCTGCGCGGTAACTGCGCCCTGCTTCTCGGTCACGGTCAAAAAGATCCTGCCAAGGCTCTCGGGGTTTAGCTGCATGGAAAGCGTCGTTCCCTCCGCCGAAGCAAACGCCCGTGCGAGCCCCTCCATCTGATTCATGAGCTGCTCGACTTCTAAGTAATGAAACGCGGGCTGCAGGCTTTCCGTCTGCGGCATCATCTGCTGTAAATTTACCGGAACCTCCGCCTCCCGGAATACGGGCGCGTGCTCAAAATCGCTGCCGGCCTGCTCTTTTGTCTGCGGCGCGGTCAGCTTTGCGTCCGGCTTGCCTCCGGCCAGATCCGCGGATGCGCTCTCGCCGTTCCCGTCCTGTGCACTCTGCTGCGATGCCTCCTCTACAACCGGTACCGTCGTCTGCATTTCCTCTTTCGCGTCGGTCAGGGGAGCCGTGCCCTCCTCCGATACCGTCAGATTTTCTGCGGTCTGCACCGTGCTCATGCCGCTCTCGTCAGCCGCCTGGACGACTGTCTCCGGCGTCTTGGGAGTCGTCTCCTCCGTCTCACCGATGCCAAACGCTTCCTCGAGAAACTGCTCCATCTGCTCCTGCATCTGTTCGGGTGAGGCTTCGCCGCTTCCAAGGATCTCCTGCACCTTCTCCTCCATCTCATCGATCTGAGCGGAGAGCTGCGCCAGGAGATCGCCAAAGATCCCGGCATCAATCCCGTTTTCCTGCTGGAATTCCTGGATCAGTCCGTTCACCTGCTGCAGGGCCATCTGAAAATTCGCGTCGACCAGCAGCGCTCCCACGTCACCTCCGCCGAAGAGCTCCTGCACGATCTGAATGAGATTCTGCGGATTTAAGAGATCGATCGGGCTAAAGCCCAGCGTCTCCATTGCCTGTGCGAACTCCTCATCGGATACCTGCATCGTCTCCTGCACCGCTTCCTCAACCTTTCCGGCAAGCTGCGATACCTTCTGACCGAAATCAGACGTATTGACGGTATCCGTCTTTGCCTCGGCGATCGTGCGCGTGCTCTTTGAAAACTTCGCGTAGTCCTTCTGTGCACTCCCCGCCGTCTTTCCGAGAGAGAAAATTTCATCCGAAGCGCCCCCGCCCTTCTTTGCGAAGTCCATGGTCTTTCCCGCAAGGCTTCCCGCGTTCTGGTTCAGTACGCTCGCAAACTGCTCGAGCACCAGACCCGACTGGTCATGCTTTAAAAAATCCGCATCCTTTGCCGGAGCCGAGATGCCTGTGAGCAGTTTTACCACCTGTGTCATGCCATTCCTCCTTTCTGCGACTGCACTGTTTTTCGCAGTCACTTCTTCATTTTCATGTATATCCAAAAGCCTACGGCTCCAGGATCGCTGTAATCTTTGCGGCATTCTCCGCATTCATCGCCGCCATAATATCGGCGCGCGCCTGTGCGTCCAACGCCTCTAAAATATCTGCGACGAGCTTTGAATCATCCTCCATCATCGTGTCAAAAATCGCGGCTGCATTCTTCGGCTTCATATTTGAATAGGTCTTCACATATTCGTCAAGCTTTTCATCCTTTTTCTGCTGCTCTAGCACCTGACGGTAAATGACCTCCGCGTTGACCGGGTCGATCGATTCATAGAACTCTTTGTAATTATTTATATCGGGCGCATTTTCGGAAAAAACAACCTCTTCATCGAACTTTTGCTTCAATTCCTCAAACGCCGCCTCGTTCGCCTCGTAGGCTGAGAGCTTTTCCAGCTTCGCCTTCAGCTCCCTGATGCGCTCGTTCTTGTCGCCGATCTTCTTCTGCGCCTCGGAGAGCTCCTTCTCGAGCTGCTTGACGTAGGCTGTCGCCTCCCCGACCGTCTGGTAAGGGTACTCCTCGTCCTCGATGGGCGTCTCAACCTCGGGCAGGATCCTGTTCAGATAGGGAACATCCTTCAGGATCGGATACATGACCGTGGAACCAAAGCCGCCCACGTCCCATTTGATGACTAAAACGAGGATACCGAGCCAGATCGCGATAATGACGATCGTCGCTAGAAAAACAGCGATCTTCCCGCCGATGCCGCCGTCGTCCTCGAAGTCCGGGTCGTCCGGGTTATAGCCCTTTTTGATGAGCTTTTCCCGGCGCTTCGCCTCCTTCGCCGCTACCTTCTCGGCCTTTTTGGCCGCTTTCTCCTGAATCTCCTCCGCCCGGGATTTTCTTACTTCCTTTTCATCTGCCATAGATCGCACCACCTTTATTTTTTCTAAACCGACGTGACTTATTTCTGATCGTGATACGTAAAGCTCACAAGCTGATCAATCTCCTTTGCCTCCTCGGCGGCCAGCTCCACTTTAAACGCCTCAAACGCCTTTTCCCGCAGCTTTTCATGGGATTTTCGCTCCACCATCACCGCGTTTAAGCGCTTTCGCGCAAGCTCAAGATTTTTCTCCGCCGCGTGAACCTGCATGATCTGGTCACGGATCAGTGATTTCATCGTATCGATCGCCCGTTTGTTTTCCCGGATCTGCAGCACATCGATCGTCCCGACACAGAGCTCCGCCGCCCTTTTTTCATACCCGAAGCGCCTCCGCATGAGCTGCTGCAGCTTTTCGTTTTCCTGCGCAAGCCGCTGGCTCGCGATGCCGTAAGCGATCTTTTCCTGCTCCTCCAGCTTGTATTTGATATCCAGAATGCTCTGCATCCGGTATTTGAACTTTGCCATACTTCCCTACTCCGTCCACCTCTACTCAAAAATGCCCTTCAGCAGCTCCACTTCCTGATCAAACTCGAACTTTTCATCCGT
>CAMTZV010000206.1 GCA_947086625.1 uncultured bacterium
ATTTTACTCCAGCAATTGTTTCTGTAACAGCATTGCAATTCCAACGAAAACTAGCAATTTCACGGACTCGTTCTTCAAGTTCTTTCCAGTTCATTTAGTATTCCTCTCTCGTATTTTACTGTAATAAATATTTATACCACTTTACAACTTTTTGAAAAATTTTGTATGGGACACTTGGGTATAGAATAAGTTTGCGTCCCAAAATATATGAAAGAAGTGATTTCATATGATAGACTTATTATACAACGACAAACACATAATTGGTAGGCTTTATGAATATTTTTCTTTATATTTTGTTATAGTTCCTACTTCAACTGCTAAAATGTTGTTTCCACATTTGTTGTCTGGAGTCCGCAAACCCCATTCGTTCCTTTTACAGACACTTTTTATCTGGTATAACACTCAAGACATTGAATGCCTTTCCTTATGTCTGATTCTGTGCAAAAGCAGATGATGAGGTTTTTATGAATGCTACGGTCAGGATCGCCCCTCAGATGGTTTTTAATTTTCCTGAAATACAACCAGTAATTCTCTTGTATAGACGATACTAAGGTCCCTAAATTTAGGACGAAGTTTGAGAATGCCTCAAAACTTTTTGACCACACGACACATAATGGCTTCTGAATGTGCACGGTTTTGTCAGCACCATGCTTTGTATACTTGCCTAGAACCGACAGAAAATTTTTATTTTGCTGTTTCGCGTGGATATTACATGTGAAGGAAAAAGGAATCTAAGTTTCAGTTCGCAGCATGTATGTTGTGGCAGGCAATGCCGGAATTCAGCGGGAAGAAGAATGTCAGTATCCTTTGTGGCAGTTGGTATTTGAAACAGAATTTTGTATCCGTAGTGGATAATACTCCAACCTTGACCTGGTTGGCAATGTATGGACAGACTCCGCCATATACGAATTTGCTCCTGTTTAACCGAGAAAAAGTACAGGCCTGAAAAAAACGTGGGTGCCGTTTAGCCATTAATACGGATTTTTTACCCTTTTGAATAGAAAAATTGGAGATTATGATACCAGTTGTCTCCGTGTCCTGACATACATTTTCGGAGCAAAGGAAGTTATGGCATATGTAATATCCTTGATCAGGGAAAGAGGAACCAGATAACTATTCTTCAGAACAGTTTTCCCAAGCCTGTGCAAATGCTTTGATTTCATTAGAATGGGTCATGATATGCGTTGCTTTTCACGAGCTGAAACAATCTCCAGTCAGAGATGTATCGAAAAAGTAAAAACATTGCAAAGAACAGTTGACAACCGAATTATACGCGTGTATAATGCAATTATACGATCGTATAACAAGAAGGAAGAACAGGAACTGAAGGAACTGAAGGAACTGGAGGAACTGGAGGAACTGGAGAAAATGAAGAAAGGGTTTCAGAATTTTTTCGCGGGAGCGGGAAAGAAAAACGGCCTGTCTCTGCCGGCGGGGGCCGTGGCGCTTGCGGCGGGACTGCTCATCGGCTGCGGGGCCGGCGGTGCGGACGGGGACCTGGGCACGGTCATGTTCAAAACGGGAGCGAGGGCCGAGCAGGCCGGCGGGCAGGCAGAAAAGCCGGAAACGGGCGCAGAGACGCAGATCCGGACGTTTTCGGCGCAGGAGGCGGCAGTCGTGCCGGAGGTCAAGGCGTATGCGTTTTCCGATGCGATGGCGGCAGGCGAGGTGGTAAAGATTCGGGGCATGCTGCCCGGCGCAGCCGAGGGGGTCTGGTATACGGTGACGATAGAAGGCGTTTCGTATTTTTACGGGGCGTATGACGGCGCAGCCGGGAGCGATGCGGAATACTTCGGATACGCGCTTGTAAGCGACCGCTATGCGCTGCAAAACGGGCTTGCTGTCGGGATGACGATGGATGAGGCGCTGGCGAAGTACCCGGATCTGGCGGTGCTTGATTTTGCGGGCACGGAGCTTGGAAAGCACGTGACGGGGCATCAGGGCTGGAACGGAACGGCCTTTCCGAGAAGCGATGCGGGCATGGACGGGGAGTGGGACTATGCAGGGAGCGACTATGCGTGGACCGACAAGTTTGACTGCGTGATGCTTGCGGATGTCGATACGGGAGAAGCGGACGCGCTCCCGGTGTACGCGGCGTTTTTTGTTAGGGATGACCGGATCGCGGCGATCGCGTTCTGCAATCCGACAGCCGGGTGAGCGAAGCAGGCGGGAAAGGAGAAACACCCTACGGGTATACCTGTATGCCAAAAAACAGGCAGGAAAGGAGAAACACCCTACGGGTATACCTGTATGCCAAAAAACAGGCGGGAAAGGAGAAACATCAGGCATGGGAAACGGGAAAAAGAAGCTGGGCGAGGCGGAGCTTGAGATCATGCAGGTGATCTGGGCGAGCAAAACGCCCGTCACCTCGAACTATATTTTACAGGAGCTGCAGGGGCTTCGGGCGTGGAAGCTTTCAACGCTGATGACATCGCTCGCAAGGCTGGCGGACAAGGGCTTTGTGAGCTGCGACCGCTCGAGCGGAAGCAATCTGTACGCGCCGCTTGTGGAGGAGGACGCGTACAAGACGGCGGAGAGCAAGAGCTTTCTGGAAAAGCTCTACGGTAACTCGATTCAAAACATGGTCGCGACGCTTTATTGCAACCGGGCGCTGAAAAGCTCGGATGTGGAGGAGCTGCGCAAATTTTTGGACGAACTGGAGGAAGGGCTATGATGACACGTTTGTTTCTTGCCGTCGTGGAGGTATCGGTTACGATGGGGCTTGTCGCGGCGGCGCTGCTTGTGCTTCTGCCGCTTTTGAACAGGCGCTTCGCGGCAAAATGGAGCTATGCGGTCTGGATTTTCCTGGCGGTTCGGCTGCTGCTTCCGGTCAGCGGCGAGACGGCGGCGGAATTTGTACAGCGGACGGCCACCGCACTTTTTGCGAAGGAGGAAACGGCTGCCCCGGTGATGCCGGTCAGACGGATTGTGCTCGAGCTTCCGGCGCAGGTGCAGGCTCCGGTTGTGGCGGCCCCGTCCGGGGAGAAGGGTATCACGCCGCTTGCCGCGGCAGCAGCGGTATGGCTTGCCGGGTGCGTGCTGTATCTTGTGTTTTCGGCGGGCAGCTATCTGGTTTACAGAAGGAAGCTTTTGAAGTGCACGCACGTGTGCGAGGATGCGGAATTGCTGGAAGAGCTGAAACGATTAAAGGGCGAGCTTCGCGTCAAAAGGCGGCTTCCTGTTATGCTGTATGACGGGACGATCAGCCCGATGATTATGGGCGTTTTTCGCCCGGTGCTTGTTTTGCCGGACATTCGCTGCGGGGATGCGGAACGCTACTATATTTTGAAGCATGAGCTGGTACATTTCAAACGCCATGACGTGGCGGTGAAGCTTTTGTTTCTGGCGGCGTGCGCCGTGCACTGGTTTAACCCGTTCATCCATCTGATGCAAAAGAGAGCGATTATCGATATGGAGATTTCCTGCGACGAGCGGGTGATCCGGGGAATTGCGTATGCGGATCGCAAGGACTACACGGAAACGCTGTTTTTGGCGGTGCAGGCGGCGTGCGGGAAGCGGACGTATTTCTCGACGCAGTTTTATGGAGGGAAGGAAATTATGAAGAAACGGTTTCAGAATATTTTTACGAGAGTGCGAAAGAAAAACGGGCTGCCCGTGCTGGCGGGAGCGGTTGCGCTGACACTTGCGGCGGGGCTGTTCGTCGGCTGTGGGGTCGGCGAGTCAGACGGGCTTTTTGGCGCGGTCATTGTCAAAACGGGAGCAGAGGATAAACAGGGCGGCGGACAGGCGGGTATGTCCGACGAGGAATTGTGCGAGCTGGCGAAGCAGTATTTTGCCGCCCGTCACGGCGGGATGATGCCGCAGTTCGCGGTGATTGACGGAGTGACCGACGAGGGGCTTGTGAAAATCTGGCTGTACGATATGGCGGAGGATGGAAGCGCCGCGCAGACGCTCGACTGGTACACGGTTGACCGCGCGACCGGCGTCGGAGAGGACGTCAATTTTGAACCGGTCAACCTGCTGGAGCGTGCCGCGCAGGCAGATGCGCCGACAGAGGAGGAAACGTTGTACGCACAGATGGCGGGCACATGGGTCGTCGATCTTGAGCGCACGGAAAACCTGTGGGGAAGCGGTATTTCCTACGGGAGCGAGCTGGCTCTCGCGCGGGACGGTTACGGATCATTCAGCTATTACATCGGGGTTGGCGTCGGCGGGACGGGCAAGTGCGAGGTCGAAGGCGACGCGCTCAAGGTCGAGGTAGAGCCCTACGAGGACAACCGGGAAGGGACGGAGGTTTTGACGCTTCGCTACGTGCAGGAGGACGGAAGCGAGTGGATTCTCATGGACTGGTATGGAGAGGACGTTTACTGGAAGCGGGCGCTGTCGGGGCAGCAGCCCGAGGCGGAGACGACGCTCACCTTTATGAAGGAGGGACAGGAGGAGAAAAAGCAGGCCGCGCTGACGTACGGGGACGGCTTTGCGCTCTATCTGCCGGTGGGCGAGTGGCAGATGACTGCG
>CAMTZV010000207.1 GCA_947086625.1 uncultured bacterium
ATGAGTGCGGATGCCCTGCGGTTTGCCGTCATGGCAGGAGATGCGAAGGCCATCGCCAAGGCGCCGGGAATTGGCGCTAAGACAGCGGAGCGCGTGATCATAGACCTGCGGGATAAGATTTCCATTGAGGATACTTTGAAAGGACTTGGCGCACCGGCAGATACCGCAGGAGGCAATGCAAATGCGCAGACCGCGGATAATCTGATGAAGCGGGAAGCTATCGAGGCACTGGTGGCGCTGGGGTATTCTGCATCAGATGCCACAGCGGCAGTCAAGAAGGTGGAGATGAAGGAAGATACTACAGTGGAGACGATTCTGAAGCAGGCGTTAAAGCATATGTTTTAGTGCAGGATAAGTGGTTTTGGAAGAACCGCGTTACAGGTTCAAAGGTGGAGAAATAAAATGGCAGGCAGAATGATAGAAACAAATCTCATGGAAGAGGATATGAAGATTGAAGGGTCTCTTCGTCCGCAGACACTTGTTGACTATATTGGTCAGACTAAGGTAAAGGATAATCTGAAGATATACATCGAGGCAGCGAAACAGCGGGGAGACGCGCTGGATCATGTTTTGTTTTACGGACCTCCTGGTCTTGGAAAGACTACGCTGGCGGGAATCATTGCCAATGAGATGGGTGTGCATATGAAGGTTACCAGCGGACCAGCCATTGAGAAGCCAGGGGAGATGGCGGCTATCTTAAACAATCTGCAGGAGGGCGATTTGTTGTTTGTGGACGAAATCCACAGGCTGAATCGGCAGGTGGAGGAAGTTCTGTACCCGGCCATGGAGGATTATGCCATAGATATCATGATAGGCAAAGGAGCTACGGCTCGTTCCATTCGTTTAGATCTGCCCCGGTTCACGCTGGTGGGGGCAACCACCAGAGCGGGACTGCTGACGGCGCCGCTCAGGGATCGGTTCGGTATGATTCACCGGCTGGAGTTTTATACGGTGGACGAGCTGAAGGTCATCATCCTGCACTCCGCGAAAACACTGGAGGTTGAGATCGACGACGAGGGGGCGTTTGAGCTTGCAAGGCGCTCGCGCGGCACGCCGCGTCTGGCGAACCGTCTGCTAAAGCGTGTGCGGGATTTTGCGCAGGTAAAATACGACGGACGGATTACGCGCGAGGTGGCGAGCTTTGCGCTCGATCTTCTTGAGGTCGATAAGATGGGGCTTGACAACAGCGACCGGCGGATTTTGCATACGATCATCGAGAAGTTTTCCGGCGGCCCGGTGGGGCTTGACACGCTCGCCGCGGCCATCGGGGAGGACTCCGGCACGATCGAGGACGTCTACGAGCCATATCTGGTCATGAACGGCTTTATCAACCGCACGCCCAAGGGGCGTGTCGTGACGGAATACTGTTACCGGCATTTTGGGCTTTCACAGTGATTTTTGCATTTTTTCCAGGCATTTCACAACGCCCTTTCGGTTTTTTGCGGTTTTCATAAAGGCGGGAAGCCGGTCTGCCTGTGTCCGCATCGTGGTGTGCGCTCCGACAGGGTCTTCGCGCAGCCCGGCGCTCAGATAATCGATCAGATAAGCCAGATGCTCGCGGTTCAGCGCCCAGAGCGGTTTGCCGTCGTAACAGGTAAAAAACCAGAGCTGAAAGCCAAAAAACGGCTCGCACCCGTCTTTGATCTGGTCGTAAAGGATGTAAGCGGGCGTTTTTTGTACCCGTCCGGGCATCTTGTGGCCGCAGAAGGGACATGCGGCAATGAGTACGGGGAACGGCTGCTTGTCGTCGGAAAGCGCTACTCTGTAGTACCGGCCGCAGTGTACGCACTTATTTTCAATTTTACAGAAGAAGATACATTGTTTCTTTGTCTTTGCATATCCGCAGCCCGTGCAGCTAAAACGGGCGGTGGTTTTGTCTGCCGTTACGATTCCGGCTTTCCCGCATTTCGGGCATTTGACGTACAGCCCCTTTGCGGCGGCGGAATAGACAGAATAGGTGTGGTATGGCTTGTCTGTGACTCGTTTCATGTGCATGTTCCTTCGCGCTTCTTTTTGAGATGTATTGTAGCATGTATGGCGTTGGCAGACAAGCGGGAGATGAGGTAACATTGTTACTTTTTACGCCTCAGGAACGCGCACTGGCTGCGCGTTCCGTGAGAACATGAAATGTGAGTTTGCAGGTAAAAATAAGAGGAGAGTTAAGGGGAGAGTTAAGGAGAGAGTTCATCAGGAGGGAACAAAAATGGCACTACCTGTCAGCATTCCGGAATTGATCAACCAGGAATCGGTATGACGGAAAAGGTTTTTACCGGCCCGCTTGACCGCCAACTCAAAGACGCGCTCAGCTACATCAAAAATTATATCATCCAGGAAAAGGTAACGAAAATATCGGGACAGGCGGAAGCGGAGCGAATTTATAACATACCCTATGCGGCTGTGGAGGAAGCGCTCTCAAATGCCGTTTATCATAAGTCGTATCAGATCGGAGAGCCGATAACGGTTATGGTGACGCCGGAAAAAATGGAGATTACGAGTCTTCCCGGGCCGGATCGAACGATTTCAGATGAAGACCTTGCAAACTGCCGCCTGATTTCCAGACGTTACCGAAATCGGAGAATCGGGTATTTTTTGAAAGAGCTGAAGCTGGTCGAGGGACGCAATACAGGGATACCGACTATTTTGAGAGCAATGAGGGACAATCTTTCAAAACCGCCGGTATTTGAGACGGACGCAGACCGGACGTATTTCACGGTCATTCTTCCCATTCAGGAAAAATTTTTACCGGTGGATGCACAGCCAGAACAACAGCAGGAGGGTCGAAAGCCAAAGACAAGGAGGAGCAGGGAACAGATCAAGAGGCTGATCGTAGAAATTCTGCAGCGGGAGGGGGAGCTGTCTTCCTCGGAGATAGCCGCTTCCATGGGTTATAAAAAGTTGACGGCTTCCGTGTCCGGCGCAATCAAAGAGCTTGCGGCTGAAGAAACGGTTGCATATTTGGAGCCGGAAAAGCGAACAAGCCGAAATCAGAAAATAATCCTGAAGAAAAAACCATAATTCTCGCCTTCCGAGAGTGATTCTCTCTCTCATGGGTGGCATTCTCACCGACGTTTCTGTAGAATCAGGGACAGAAGAGAATACGACATGCCCGCAAGCGCAGGTGAGCGGGCAGTACATGAAAAAAGGGAGGAATGATTGATGGAAAAGAAAACGATCGGAGGCTTTCTCGCCGCCCTGCGCAGGGCAAGCGGCATGACGCAAAAGGAGCTGGCGGAAAAGCTGCACGTGTCCGACAAGAGTGTCAGCCGCTGGGAGCGCGACGAGGGCGCGCCGGATCTCTCGATGATCCCGGCGATCGCGGAGATTTTTGACGTGACGTGCGACGAGCTTTTGCGGGGAGAGCGAAAGTCACCCGCACAGCAGGGCGTTGCGGCGTCGGAAGGGGAGCTGACGAAAAAGAGTGAAAAGCAGCGAAAGCGGCTGCTCGCGGCGAGCCTTTCGTCGTACAAGACGCGCACGCTCGTCGCGATGGGAATCTCCGGGCTTGGAACCATTTGTGCAATGGGAATCGATCTCGGCTTTCTGCGTGGGACGCTTGCGTTTTTTGCCGGGGCTGCGTTTTTTCTGGTGAGCGTGGTCGCGCAGGCGATTTTTGCCAACCATGCGGTTTTGTCTGTCTCGGATGACAGCCTGGGCGCCGGGGAAACCGGGCCGTTCAAGCGCTCTGTCGTCCGCTGGGCAGAGCGTTCGTTTGGCCTGACGGCTTTTTTGACCGGGTTTACGCTGATACCGCTTGCGTTTCTAAACGACGCCTACGTGGGATTAAGGATTGATTCATGGCTGTTCACCGGCGCGATATTCGGCGCGGCGGCGCTGGCATTGTTTTTCACTGCGTGCTATTTTGTAAACGGGTCGCTTGTTAAGCGGGACATGTTTGCGCTGGACGAAACGGAGCATGCCGTCTATGCCCACAACCACCGGCTGAAGGGCGTGTGCGTGGCTGTATGGGCGGCGGCGCTGGTGTGCACCGTGTTTGCGCATCTCGCGCTGACCGAAATCTGGGGCCCGTGGTCGATCATGGAGGGGACGACGTTCGACGATTACGAGCGCTTTATCGCGTTTATGGAGACAGACGTCCCGGCAGTCTATTACGACGAATCAGGCAATGTGGCGCGCGAGCCGGAAGCACAGCCGGGCAGCGAGGCAGTTTATATGGATGAGTATGGCAATGAGATCACAGAAGAGGAGTGGGAGGAAAAAAATCTGCGGCGCACCCTGACAGACAAAGACGGAAACGTCGTGTGCGCGTATATTGACCGAAACAAGTCGGTTTGTTCCGTCCGCTACACGGAAACCGGGGACGGCATTTTGCCGATCACGGTCTGTACCTATGACGACCTGTCAAGGGCGCAGGAAAAGGCCCGCGTGCGCCACGTGCTTTTTGGCATCGCGTATGCCGCAGAGCTTGCGCTGGCGTTTGCGGTCTATTTTCATCGCCGGAAG
>CAMTZV010000208.1 GCA_947086625.1 uncultured bacterium
ATTTTAGCGATTTTTACCAGTGCCCCTATGCCGATTTGCGCTTTGCAAGGAAGAAGCATGCGCATCCGATCAGAACAAGCGCCACACAGATCAAAAGCTTTGGATTGAAGCCGTCGCCGGTCTTCGGCGTCGTATCCGCCTTGTGAACGTTCGAGGTCTTTGTCGCATAAGCACCGGAGCTGCCCGAGGAAGGCTTCTTTGTGGAGCCGCTGCTGATATTGCTGCTTCCGCCGGAGCTGCTGCCACCGCTGCTCGAGCTGCTCCCACCGCTGCCGTTGTCAACGACGATATTCTGATTCTCGTCATCGCCGTCTTCGTCCCCGTCGCCCTCCAGATCCTCGTAGTTGGCGTTTCCGGTCTGGATCTCCGTCGAATCGTCATCGGAGTCACCGCCGCCCTCGCCGTCGAGACGATAAAATACAAAATTGTTCGACTCCGCGTAGCTCTCCGCCTCAGAGTTTCCGTATCCGTAAATGACATCGGGCGACCAGGACTGGCTTCCGATGCTCGTCACGGACGAGGGGATCGTGATATTTTTAATGCCGCTGTTTGAGAATGCCCCGCTCTCGATCGTCGTCGCGCCGTTTGGAACCGTCAGGCTCGTAATCCTGCTGCATCCGTTAAACGCGCCGCCGCCGATGATCTTGATCGCGGAATTGAGCGCGATCGAGCTCTTTGCCTGCGGGCAGATCAAAAGCTTTGTGTAGGAAGCGTTGTACAGGCAGCCGCCGTCCGAGGCGTAGGTGCCGTTTCCGCCCGCGACGTTGATCGTCGTGAGCGCAGCGCAGCCGTTAAACGCATCCGTCGAAATACTGCTGGTGCTGGACGGAATCGAGATGCCGGAAAGCCCGCTGCATCCGCTGAATGCGCCGCTGCCGATCGTCGTCACACCGCCCGGGACCGCCATGGAAGAAAGGCTCTTGCAGTTCGCGAACGCATTGCTTCCGATGCTGTTGATCGAAGAGGAGATCGCAACGCTTGTAAGCGCCGAGCACCCCGAAAACGTATTGCTCGGAATGGAGCTGACCGCCGCCTGCATCGTGACGGACGAGAGCCTCGTACAGCCGGAAAATACGCCCGTCCCAAGACTCGAAACGCTCCCCGGAATCGTCATGCCCGTAAGCCCCGTACAGTTTGCAAACGCGCTGTCCCCGATGCTCGTCACGGACGAAGGGATCGAGACCGCAGAAATATTCGACTTGCCGGAAAATGCGCTCGCTGCGATCGCCGTCGCATTGTCCGGAATCGTGATACTGCCGCCGGCGCCATTATACCCGGTCACCGTTGTGCCGTTCATCTGGAAGCCTGCCGTACTCGTGTTTGTCTGGGATGCCAGCGCAACGTCCTGCGGCAGAACAAGCATCCCGAATAATGCCGCCGTCAGGATCGTCCGGCAAACCTTTTGAAACAATTTCTTCATGGTCTTCATCTCCCTTTCCAGCTCTTCGACCTGTGCTGTAATGATTAGCTGGTTTTCTTTGCAATAATAAACATCCTACCCTCATCAGTATAACTACTACATGTGGATAAAGTCAACAGTTGATCGCCATATTTGGCATCTAACGTGCCTTTTTTTTGTGCGTCAAGCTGCATTACATTCGCGCGGAACGCCTCGAATTCCGATTCGTTCTTTGCATTCAGGAAATTGTAATAGCGGAAGGCGTACTCATCCTGATAGCTCACCTCCGACAAAAAAGCCCCGATGACCTCATACGTGCCATGCTCATAGATCGTGTCGAACTGTACCTTTTTGTGCTTCTCGAGATAATCCGCATCCAGATACATCTTTAAGGAGCCGAACATCGCGCCGCTTTTCATATTGTGGCCATAGATAATGATATTCGTATCCCGGTCTAAAAAGTCATTCCGGTAATCCATAAACAGCGAGCCGTTTTTGTCCTTTTTCTTTGCGAAGCTGTGGGTCAGATAAAACTGGCTGTCCTTCTCGGTATCGGATTGCAGCACCGGATAGTTGATATTCGTGCCCTCAATCTGCAGCCAGCCGACCAGATCCTCGTTCTCCGCATAAATCTTTTCGTACTCGGGGAGCAGGTCGGGAATTTTCATCGGCTTCTTTTCCTCTTCCTCCGGCTCATCGTCCGCAGGCCGCATCTGCGGTTCACCCTCGGGCTCCTGTGAAAAAGCCTCCTCCTCGATGTAATGGCCGGTCATGTTCTGCATATCCTGCAGCCGTTTCATCTCCTGTGCGGAGCGCTCCTCCAGATAATCCGCATAGGTAAAATACACCAGACAGACAAGCGCCGCCAGCACACAGAGCATCCCGGCGAAGCGATATCTTCCGGCGCGCTTTTTATTCTTCCTCTTTTGGTCCTCCTCGGCCTTCTTCTCCTCCGACAGAATCATGGAGTGATTTGCCACAATATCCGACAGATACATAAAGAAGCTTATGCCGAGCTTGCTGTGAAAAACAATCTCATTGTTGCGAATACGCGTATAGAGGCGGTCGACCTCCTGCATGATCAGATCAATCTTTCTCAGATCCTCCTCTGCCTCTATATATTCCCTGTAATCGTCAAATTCGTAATCGCCGAGCCTGAATTTCTTCTTTTCCATCATCCCAAATCACCAAAAACGAGGCTTACTTTACTCTCACTGACTTGATGGTATTGTAGTTGCTGTAGGTCTTTACCCCGTTTGCGGTGCGGTAAGCGCGGATCGTGTAATAATACTTCTCGCCCCTCGCCAGACCCTTATCCACATATCTGCGTTTTGAGGACTTGGAAACGGTTTTCAGCTTCGTGTATCTGCCGTTCTTCTTCGTGCTGTAGTAGATCTCGTATCCGGTCGCCTTGGACACCTTCGTCCATGTCAGCGTCACCTTTCCGCCGCCGGTTGCCTTCGCCTTAAGCGTCGGCGTGTTCAAAAGCGTCTTTGCCGATATCGCCGTGGAGAAATCGCCGTAGGAAACCGTGCCGTCCGCGTTCTCTACATAAGAACGTACCTTAAACTTGTATGTGGTGCATGAGGTTAATCCCTTTACAGTATAACTATTTTTCCCCGTCGTTGCAATGACCCGATTTTTGGTATTGCAGATCTGGTAGCCGTCCGCATACTCCTGCGCGCTCCATGCCAGCTTGATGCTGTTATTCTTGATCGTGCTTGTGCGCAGGCCGCTCACCGCTGCCGAGGTGATCTTGAACGGAATCACCTTTGTTCCGGTATAGTTCTTGCTGAGCGCCGTCACGGTGATCTGCGCCGTTCCGGGATTCGTGTTGTTGCTGTAGGTGATCGTGTAATCCGTGCCCGCGATCAGTGTCTTTCCGGTTGAGGAATCCGTGATCGTAACGACCGGCGTATAGGTGCTGCCGTTGTACTGGTAGCTGTCCACCGCGGTTGTCAGGCAGTTTTCAATGTTCTTTGCCTCGATCGTGAAATTGATCGTCTTGCTGCCGGAGTAGCTTCCGATGCCGTTTACGGTCATGGTTGCCGTTCCGACGTTAATGTTGTTCGCGTAGCTTACCGTATAGTCCGTGCCGCGGTTCAATACCCGGTTGTTCATCGTTACTACGACATCCGGCGTAATCGCATATCCGGTATACGTGTAAGCGGAGGCATATCCGGTGATCTGCATACCGCCCGCCGCGTTACTGATGTTAAAGCCGCTCGTCGCCGTGCCCACATAGAAGGAATTTCCGGTCGCGTGCGCCATCACGGTCGCCCTGCCGACGTTCGTATTGTTCGCGTAGGTCACGGTGTAGTCGCTGCCCTCGTTGAGCAGGCTGCCGCCGCATGTCAGCGTGATCGACGGTGTGAGCTGGTAACCGCTGTACACCTGATCCGCGATGCCGGCGATCACGCCGTACTGGCCCAGATCCGCCTTGATCGCATAGTTCTTATAGATCGTTCCGGTATAGTTGCTGCCGGCGCCCTGAATAATCAGTGTCGCCACACCCGGCGCAACGTTGTTGCTCGCCGTGACGATGAAATCGCTCGGAGATACGCCGTTGACACCGATGCTGACCGTCGGGATCCGCTCATATCCGTTGTACATCATGCAGTTGTATGCGCTGCTGTCGAAGCCAAGGTGGATATCGTTTGCGGATATCGTTGTCGTACCGTTCGTCAGGCTTCCGGTTCCCTCGCTCGTACCGTCCCAGGTATTGTCTCCGGTCGTATCGGAGCTTACAATCGTAAAGTACGCGTCCCGCTCTCCGGTATAGTTGCCCTTGCCTTTCACGCGGATCGAAGCCTTTCCGGCGGATACGTTGTTGACGTAGCTCAGATCGTAGTCCGTGCCGCTGATCAGCTTCACGCTGCGCCGCTGCGTGCTGTCGTCTACCGGAAGGTCGGTGTCCTCCACCACGATGCCCTTCGGCTCGATCGCCTGGCCCGTGTAATAGTAGCTCGCATCGTAGCCCGATACTAAAATGTAGGACTGTGAGATGCTGCGGGGCTTGATTGTGTAAACACAGCTGTTGCTGATCGTTGACTTCGCATA
>CAMTZV010000209.1 GCA_947086625.1 uncultured bacterium
AAGATCGTCGTTTTCCCCGCGCCGGTATCTCCGGATATCAAAAACAGCCCCTTTTCTTCAAATGCGTCAAACGATATTTCCGGGAGCGTTCCCGCATAGGGACCGATTGCGCTTATAATCAGTTTCATCGGTTTCATTTATCACACCTGCCTCCCGCGCCGCTGTCCTCATGACATCCATTTCTTCTTCCGTGATCTCACAGCCATACATCAGCCTGTAAAAATCTCCGATTAGCTCCGGGAATGATTTGTTTTCGGCAATTCTGCTGATATCCACCTGCTCGATTTCTCTCGTATGTGAATTGTCGTAGTCAATCCGGACCGTATTTGGATAAATCTGCCTGAAGATCCCCATTGCATCATTGATGATATCCTCATCGGTCAGTGTCGCATAGATGAAATCCTCCGTCGCCTTTACATTCTTTTTATCCAAAAGCTCCCGCAGCGTCCCCCTGATGTGTCTCATGTCCCGCATCGGCTTTAAGGGAACAAGCGTAATCTTCACCCCCTCCGCTGCCGATACCGTGACAAGCGGAACTGTTTTTTCATTCTTTGCTTCGCCAAGCGAATATTTAAGAGGAGCGCCCGCATATCGAACCTCGTCTCTTCCAACTCTCTGCGGCGAATGAATATGCCCCAGTGCCACATAGTCAAAATCATCGAAGCAGTCATATCCGATTTTTTCAACCATACCCACACTCTGTGTTCCAATGCTTTCAGAGCCTGCAAGCGCGGGATCCTCTCCCTTCCCCGAAACAAATTGATGCGCCACCAGAAGATTCCTATTGTTCCTGTTTACAGGCGTATTCTTTAGAATCGTCCGAACCGCATCCTCGTAGCTGTCTATACGCGCATCCGGGAAATAGTGTCTTACCTGTGAGGCTTTTACAAACGGAAGCATATAGATATCAATCCTGTCATCCCCGTCAGCAAGGCTCTTCCTATGCAGCGTTCCGTCAAAGACAGCCGATATGAATATCTGATTTGACGCAAACAGTACACTCCCGTAATTCAGACGATCGTCCGAATCATGGTTTCCACTCACCATAAATACCCTGATTCCTCTATTTGCCAGTTTGCTGAGAAAATCATCCAACAGTCTCGTGGCCGCCTCGCTCGGAACAGATTTATCATACACATCCCCTGCGATCAGCACGCCATCTACGGACTCTCTCTCTGCAATACCAAGAATCTGGTCAAGAATATACCTCTGATCCTCGATCAGATCAAAGTCACTTAGCGTTTTTCCTAAATGCAAATCTCCTAAATGCAGAAATTTCATGCTTTTCCTTTCTGTAGCCGCTTTTGCGGCATACTTCCTCTGCATGGGGCTGTGCAGAAACAGACGGTGAAGCATCAGCTTCACCGTCTGTACACAGCTTCCTATTTATTGATCACAACGCCCTTCCTGAGAATAATGTTCGCGTAGATCGCCGTCTCGCTCGTCATGATGACGATCTTTGACTTTGCGCGGGTCTTGTCATAAAAATCCCACTTGTTGATCTCCTCGAAGCACTTGTCGCCGCGCTCGTCGTATTTCGCGACAATCTCCTTGTAGGTGTCCCAGATCGGCGTCTTCGCGTCGTCGCCCGGCTCCACCGCCATCAGCGTACACGGCGGAACCATCACGCCATTTGCATCCGGATAGGTGTCAAGCGGCAGCACCTGCAAAATCGCGTCCAAAATCTCCGGCACGCCGTGGCCGTCCATGCGGATGACCGGCGTGTCAAAAGAGTGTCCCGGGAAATTGCCGTCACCGATCGTCAGCTCGTCCGTGTGTCCCATCTCGGCCAGCGCCTTGAGCAGCTCCGGCGAGAGAATCGGGGGAATGCCTTTTAACATATTCTATATCCTCCTGAATTAGGGTAGCGCCCGTTCGCTTCCGCTCGCGGGCATGTCGTCGGAAAGCATCCTAAAAAATGCTTCGCATTTTGCTTTCCTCCTCTGAATTAGGGTAGCGCCCGCCGCCGGTTCAACCGACGGCGGAGCCACACAATCTCTGTTTTTACTAGCGGATCGTCTTGTACAGCGGCCCGTATGCCTGGCATGCGCGGAAGTCCTGGCCCTCCTTGCAGGAGCCAAACGCGTTCCATGCACTCGGACGATAAACGTCGGCGTCGGGAACGTTGTGCAGACATACCGGGATGCGCAGCATCGAAGCCATCGTGATCAGATCCGCGCCGATGTGGCCGTAGCTGATCGCGCCGTGGTTTGCGCCCCAGTTGTTCATCACGTCGTAAGCGGTCTTGAACGGCGAGCCGTCCTTTCCGTCGGTGCGCGGAGCAAACCATGTACACGGCCATGTATAGTCGGTCCTCTTCCAGAGCGCGTCGGAAACCTCTGCGGGAAGATCAACCGTCCAGCCCTCCACGATCTGAAGCACGGGGCCTAAGTTCTTTACGATGTTCAGACGGATCATCGTCGCGGGCATCTCGGTCTTTGTCTCAAAGCGCGCGGAGTAGCCTGCGCCGCGGAAATATCCGTTGTCGGCCGGGCACCACTCGACCGCATCCATCATCTTCTCGATGTCGGCGTCGGTCACGTCGAACCACTTCTTCATCGTCGGAGCGCCGTTCTCGTCGGTGCATACGCCGGATGCGTCCAGGCAGCAGGCGCCGGAGTTGATCAGATGGATAAAGCCGTCCGCCTCCTTCGCCTTGCCCTCGATCTCGTAGCCGGTCACGCGTTTCACCGCGTCGCCCGACCAGTAGGTACGAACATCCGCGAACATCTGCGCGCGGTTCGTCAGAAGGTTCATGAACATCATGCCCGCGCCGTTTAACGTGTCGTTCTCGGTCGCCAGTATGAA
Source organism: uncultured bacterium (assembly GCA_947086625.1). Lineage (GTDB taxonomy): Bacteria > Bacillota > Clostridia > Lachnospirales > Lachnospiraceae > W0P33-017. The sequence goes on from CAMTZV010000209.1 coordinate 2,809, forward strand.
CGGCTCACGCGCACCGTTCCAGTCGAAGGATGTATTTAAAACCGCCTCCGGGAAATCGCAGTTCGGCCAGTGATCGGTCCACTGTCTCTGTCCCTGGAAGCCGCCGCAGATCGCGTTGTGTCCGACGGACTCCTCCTCGCAGCCCTCCGGAAGGTTCTTGTTGCCCTGGTAGAGATCCTCGATGATGACCGCCATCTTTGCGGTGAACTCCCAGTCCTTCTCCTTCTGCTCGTCGGACTTCTTTACGAAATCCGGATTCTTGTCAAAGCCCTGCTTTGCGTATTTCTTAACCCATGCGAGTGCCTTCTGATACTCGTCCTCGTTGTAGATGTGCTCCTCCATGCGGCGCAGAATCTCAACCTCGTCCACGGACTCCACACGCATGCCCAGATACTCCTCAAAGAAGTCATGGTTGATGATGGAGCCGCCGATGCCCATACACTGGGAACCGATCTGTAAGTAGGACTTGTCGCGCATCGTAGCCGCCGCCACCGCCGCGCGTCCGAAGCGAAGAAGCTTCTCCACAACGTCCGCGGGGATCGTCGCGTCGTCCGCGTCCTGAACGTCCCTGCCGTAAATGCCGAACGCCGGAAGCCCCTTCTGTGTATAAGTAGCCAGCACGGATGCAAGGTAGACAGCGCCCGGACGCTCCGTCGCGTTCAGTCCCCACACGCCCTTGATCGTCAGCGGGTTCATGTCCATCGTCTCTGCGCCGTAGCACCAGCAGGGGGTTACGGAAAGCGTGATCGCAACGCCCTCTCTGCGGAATTTTGCCTCACATGCAGCCGCCTCAGCCACACGCCCGATCGTCGTATCAGCGATGATTACCTTTACCGGCTCGCCGTTCGAGTATCTCAGATTCTCCTCATATAATTTCTTAACGGCATTCGCCATGCCCATCGTCTGGTCCTCCAGTCCCTCGCGCACCTTCAAGGGCCCTCTTCTGCCGTCGATGCAGGGTCTGATTCCGATGACCGGGTAATCTCCAATGTATCTGTTCTTTGCCATTTTGATATCCTCCTTATAAAAAGCTGCCTTGCGCAAAGCATCGCGTCAACGAAACGGTTCGCGCTTGTGATAGTTCTATTGTAATTGTTTTGAATGTCCTTTTCTTGTGTAATATTGAAAAAAAATGGTACAATAGTCACTTGTTATCCTTATGATTCGCAAAGCCCGCCAGCATGACACGGCAGCTCTTCCTATAAAATGCGATTCTTTAGTTTACAAAATGGTTATCCACTATTGTATTCAGCTGCGCGGCAATTTCGGAAAAATCACAATTCAGGTCCAGCGTTTTTACGCTGATCTGATTGCCACTCATCTGGTAAACATTGTCCGGTTGGATAGCCTCATCGGTAGCTGCATACAGCAACATGCCGGAAACCTTGTGAGGCTTATCTCCAAAATCCGTATCCTTGTTTTTTACATAAGTGAAAATCTGATACAGATTTGCCGAATGCAATGTATGAACATCGTACTGCGTTTGAGTCGTATGCGTATAGTACTTGGCGTCGACGATAAGAACATCGCTACCTTTTGTCAGCATAATATCGCTCTGCATGACCGGCAGCATTGTTCCTGCACCATCATCCAGGGCCCATGCAATCTGCGATGCTGTTGCTGATATCTGCGGACATTCCTTTGC
>CAMTZV010000210.1 GCA_947086625.1 uncultured bacterium
GTGCAGAAAGCTAAAGGAGCTCTATCAGTCGATTAAGGTTATCATTTTCTCCGGCTTCGACGAGTTCGAGTATGCCAAGGAGGCGATCAAGATCGAGGCGGAGGAGTACATTTTAAAGCCGATCAACGCGAGCGAGCTGCGCGAGGTGTTTGAGCGGATCAAGATAAACCTTGACCGGGAGCTGGACGAGAAGCGCAACATCGACAAGCTGCGGGAATACTACATGGAAAGCCTGCCGCTGCTTCGGGAAAATTTTTATACGTCGCTGATCGAGGGAAAGCTCTCGGGGGACGCGGTGGAGCAGTACGCGAAAAACTACCAGATCAGCCTTACGGGCCCGTTTTTTGTCGTGACGATCCTGCACATCAGTCAGACGGACACGGGCGAGGAGGATGTGATCGGCGATGCGGCGCTTATCTCCGTGTCGGTCAAGCGGCTGGCCGAGGAACAGCTGGCCGGAAAATGGGACAGCAAGACCGTCACCTATCTGGGGGACATCATCGTGATTACGCAGCTTTCCGACGAGGAATCGATCACGCGCTTTACAGACCGGATGGACAAAATCTGCAAGATGGCGCGGCGTGTGTGCAAGGCGCGCGTGACGGCGGGCATCGGCCACATCTGCAGCCGCCCCGAGGAGCTCTCCGCATCGTATCAGGGCGCGAAAAACGCGATCTCCTACCGCGTGCTCTACGGCACGACCCGCGCCATCAACATCGCGGAGACCGACCCGCGGGAAAACGGCGACGTCCCGTGGGAGGAGCCCTACATCCGGGAGATGATCAAAAAGATCAAGATGGGCGAGGCGGATTCACTGCGCGGGGCGATCCGAAGCTTTACGTCGCAGATATCGGGAAAGCGGATCTCGCTGCAAAAATACCGCATCCTCATCATGGAGGTGCTCACGGAGCTCTTCCGGTTCGGGTCGAACAACGAGATGAATCTGGACGCGGTATTCGGCGAGAACAGCGACGTCTACGCGCAGGCGATGCAGCTCGAATCGCCCGAGGCGCTGGGCGTATGGCTCGAGGAGCACTGTCTGAAAATGCAGGCGCAGATTCTGGACGCGCGTCGGGACACGACAAAATCGTTTGTGACGCGGGCGATCGAGTATGTGAAGGAGCATTACGGCGACCAGGATCTGAGCATCGAGACGATCTGCCGCTATTTGAACGTCAGCGCGGCGTATTTTTCGACCGTCTTTAAAAAAGAGACCGGAAAGACGTTTATCAATTATCTGACGGATTACCGGATGCAGGAGGCGTTGAACCTCCTTTTGACAGAGAACGAAAAAACGTATATTATAGCCCAGAAGGTCGGGTATGTGGATCCGAACTATTTCAGCTATGTATTCAAGAAGCAATTTGGTATGTCGCCCTCGAAATACAAGCTGAACGGGCCTGCGCAGGAGCCTGTGCAGACGCTGCGGCCGTGAGCGACCGTCTGCGGGGATCAAAATGAGGGCATAAGTGGTTTCTGTATATGAAGAAGAAATTTATAAATTTTTACCGGCGGCTTGCCTCACGCCTGCGGAAGCAAAACAAGCCGCAGTCGATCCAGATGACGATCTCCATCTCCTTTACGATTGTCTCGACGATCTGCATGGCGACGCTGGGCGTCTCGCTCTACAACAGCTTTGCAAATACGGTCGAGCATACGATGAGCCAGAGTGTGGAGCAGCTTCTCGACCAGACTGCGATCAATCTCGAGACGTATCTGCGGAGTATGCGCCGTATTTCGGACGCGATGTACTACAGCGTCATCAAGGACAAAAATCTGGCGACAGACACGATGGACGAGGAGATGAACCTGTTGTACGAGGCGAACAAGGGAAATCTCATCAGTATCGCCTGTTATACGAACAGCGGAGAGCTGGTGGCGGCGGCCCCGGTGGCGACCGAGAAGAAAAATTCGGACATTGTTCATCAGGAGTGGTTTACGGAGGCGGTCGGACAGATGGAAAACATTCATTTTTCAACGCCGCATGTGCAGAACCTGTTTGACGAGGTCACCTATCGCTATTACTGGGTCGTCTCGCTCAGCCAGGCGGTGGAGCTGACGCGAAACGGAAGCTCGACGCTGGGCGTGCTGCTCGTGGACATGAATTACAGCAGCATCGAGCAGCTTTTGAACAAGGCAAACACGGACAACTCCGCGGAGTACGTCTATCTGATGGACAGCGACGGGGAAATCATCTATCATCCGAAGCAAAAGCTCCTCTACATGGATTTGTACGAGGAAAACAACCTCGCGACGGCGGACTACGAGGACGGGAGCCGACAGGAGCAGTTTCAGGGGGAAAGGCGGCTGGTGACGGTAAAAACGGTCAGCTACACCGGCTGGAAGCTTGTCAGCGTCGCGCCGATGATAGGGCTCAGCGGCGGTCTCTCCGACATGCGGCTCGTCATGATCCTGTTCGTGGCGCTTGCGATGCTCATGGTCATCATTTTAAATCAGGTCATCTCCGCGCGCATCGCGATGCCGCTGCAAAAGCTCAACGAGTCCGTGAAGGAGCTCGAGGCGGGAAATTTGAACGCGGATATTTATCTGGGCGGCTCGCTTGAGGTGGAGCATCTCGGGCGGACACTGCAATCGACGGTCGCGCAGCTTCGGCAGCTCATGAGCGATATCGTGGTGGAGCAGGAGGAAAAGCGAAAGAGCGAGCTGGATGCCCTGCAGTCGCAGATCAATCCGCATTTTCTGTACAACACGCTCGACTCTATCGTGTGGATGATCGAGGGCGAGCGTTACGAGGACGCGGTGTTCATGATTACGCAGCTCGCGAGTCTGTTCCGCATCAGTCTAAGCCGCGGGAAAACGATCATCCGTCTGGAGGACGAGGTGAAGCACGCGAAGAACTACATGAATATTCAGAAGATCCGCTACAAAAACAGGTTCAGTGTCACGTTTGATATCCACGAAGATGTGACGGACTGCTGTACGGTGAAGCTGATTATCCAGCCGCTTCTTGAAAATGCGATCTATTACGGCGTCGAGTATATGGACGGCGACGGCGAGGTGGCAGTGAGGGGATACCGCCGGGACGGCGACGTATGCATCGAGGTCATAGACAACGGGCTTGGGATGCCGGAGGAGGTCGTGCGGGAGCTTCTGACCGAAAACAACCATGTGCCGAAGAAGGGCTCGGGCGTGGGGCTTTTGAACGTACACAACCGTATCCGGCTGCGCTTCGGAGAGCCTTACGGGCTTACCATTGAAAGCCAGCCGGACGAGGGGACGACGGTGCGCATCCATCTTCCGTACATCCGCTGCGACGCCGAAAACGTCGCGCTTTTGGAGGAGGGACGCATGAAGCAGATCAGGGAAGGGGGAGCGTGATGACAAGGAATCGATCGTTTTTTTTCCTGCTCGTATTCTTTTTTGTAGCGGTGATCGCGTGGGCCTCCTATGCGATGATCGGCGGCGAGCAGGAGGAGCCGCCGTATCAGGTGTCCGTGATCGTGAGCGACAGCAACAACGACCGCTGGACGGCGATGCGCCAGGGGCTTGAGCAGGCGGCGCGGGACTGCAACGTGGAATTGAATTACGTTTCGACCGGGCGTCTGGGCAGCCCCAGGGAGGAGACGGCGCTCATCCGGCGCGAGCTGGAAGGCGGCGCACAGGGCATCATCGTCCAGATGATCTCGGATCAGCCGCAGGAGATGGGGCGGGAGGCGCCGTTTGCGCAGGTGGCGGTCGTCCTGCTCGAATCCGACGCGGGGCTTGGCGGCTCCTACGCGGTCGTCGGGCCGGACAACGCCGAGATCGGAAGGGCGGTTTCGGAGGCGCTGATCCGGGATTTCGGAGAGGCGCTTTCCGGCAAAAAAATCGGGATACTCTCCGGCGGCAGCAGCGGGTTCGCCATGCAGCAGCGGCAGCAGGGACTGATCGACGGGCTGAGGGAGCAGCAGGCCGAGATCGTATGGAACGTCTCGGATACCGGAGAGGAAGCGGAAGGACTCGCACGGATGGGGGAGGTCGATATCATGATTGCGCTTGATAACGACGGAACCGAGCGCATGATCGACGCGATGCAGGCCGGCGGGGATGAGAAGCCGGGCTGCGCGCTCTACGGGGTCGGCGGCTCCGAGAAGGCGGTCTATTATCTGGACAAGGGCGTCATCAAAACGCTCGTCGTTCCGAACGAGTTTCAGATGGGCTATCAGAGCATGGAGGCGGTCGCAAGCCAGCTGCAGTATCATACGGAGTCGGCGCAGAATTATGAGGTGGATTATCTGGTGGTCGATCAGGGCAATATGTATGACAAGAAGAATCAGAAACTGTTGTTTCCGATTGTGCAGTGAGTGGTGCGTCTCAACGCGTAGCCCGGGCAGCCGTCGGCATATATCCCGTTCGACCCACTCGCCGTTTCGGGGGAGTTTCCCGGTGACGGGAGAGCGGTGCCGACGGGAGTGGAAAGTCTCACAGGATACATGCCGACGGCTGCCCT
>CAMTZV010000211.1 GCA_947086625.1 uncultured bacterium
TGTTTCTGCCGTCGATGACAAACTATGTCGTGCTGGATATGCTCTACAACAGCACCTATATTATGGGAAGCCTGATCGGGAGCTATTTTGCGGCCTACGACTGGCACAGCGGCTCGATGATCGCGCTCGTGCTGCTGCTTATTATCCTGATCTTTACACTGATTACGGATCGCTACTCGGATGAGGGCGCCGGGAGGGGAGGTGCGCTGCTGTGAAAGGGAATATGCGAAAAAAATACGCCGCGCGCCTGTACATAGCGGTTTTGCTGGCGCTTATGTACGTGCCGATCTGCATCCTCGCCGTCTACAGCTTTACGACGTCGACGACGATCGGGGCGATCCGTGGCTTCTCGCTGAAAAATTATGCGACGCTTTTTTCGGACGAAGGGCTGCGCAGCATGATTTTCGGGACGCTTGTGCTTGCGGCCGGCTCGGCGTTTCTCGCTACGGTGCTCGGGACGCTCGGCGCGATCGGCGGCTTTTACGCGAAGCCGCTTGCGGCCGGTTATATCGGCGCGTTAAACGAGGTTCCGGTCGTAAACGCCGACGTTGTGACCGGCTTTTCCGTGTGCATCGCGCTTGTCGTCGTGTGCGGCATCGACAAGAGCACGTTCATCCCGCTTGTCGTGGGGCATGTGGTGCTCTCGGTTCCGTTTGTCTACCTCTCGGTTCTGCCGAAGCTCAGGCAGATGGACCCGAGCCTCTACGAGGCGGCGATCGACCTCGGCGCGACGCCGACGCAGGCGCTCACAAAGGTCGTGCTGCCGCAGATTTTTTCGGGCGTCGTTTCCGGCTTTGCGCTGGCGCTGACGCTCTCCCTCGACGACTATTTTATCGCGAGCTACACGAAGCCCGCGACGTTTGACACGATCAGCACGTATGTGGTGAACGCCACGAAGGGCTCCCAGACGCAGATCAAGACGGCGCTGTGGGCGCTTTCCACCGTTATTTTTCTTGTGGTCATCCTTGTGGTGATCGGAATGAATGCCGCCGCCAAAAGGCGTGCCGGGATGTTTCTGGCGCTCCTTTTCGCGTTTGTTTTCGCCCCGGCGCTCCCGGCGCAGGCCGCGGAAAGCACCGGGGACGGCGGGGATGTGACGGTGCTTCGCGTGTGCAGCTGGGAGGAGTACATCGACCTCGGCGGCTGGGAGGAGGATGAACGCATCGAGCTTTCAAACGGGGCGGATATTTTTGGTGTCAATCCGATGTACGAGGATTTCGAGGGCTGGTATTTTGAGACGACCGGGAAGCGCGTGAAGGTGGAATACTCGTGCTTCGGGACGAACGAGGATCTCTACAACCAGCTCACGCTCGGGGACACGTACGATCTCGTGTGCCCGTCGGACTATATGCTCATGAAGCTGATCGCGGAGGATATGGCGGAGCCGTTTTCGCAGCAGTTTTTTGACGCGGAAAACGAATACAACTACTATACGCGCGGCGTTTCGCCCTACATCGCGCAGGTGTTCCGGGACAACGAGATCGGCGGCGAGACGTGGGAGAAATACGCCGCGGGCTACATGTGGGGGACGACGGGCGTGCTCTACAACCCCGCGAAGATGAGCGGGGAGGAGGCGTCGACGTGGGCGGTGTTTGCGAACCCGAAGTTCCACCGGCAGGTGACGCTCAAGGACAATGTGCGCGACACGTATTTTGCGGCGCTTGGGCTGCTGCGCGAACAGGAGCTGACCGCGCAGGCGTTTCTCGACGCGCCGGACTATCATGAGCGGCTGGCAGGCATGATGAACGACGTGACGCCGGAGACGATCGGGGAGGTGGAGCGGCTCTTGCAGCGCATGATGGGAAACGTCTACGCGCTTGAGACGGACAGCGGCAAGTCCGACATGGTGACCGGAAAGATCGTCGCGAACTACCAGTGGTCGGGCGACGCGGTCTACGCGATGGATCAGGCCGAGGAGGACGGGGTTTCGCTTGCCTACGCGGTGCCGCGGGAATGCTCGAACCTCTGGTTTGACGGCTGGCTTATGCTAAAAAAGGGCATCGGCGGCGACCCGGAAAGGAAAGCGGCGGCGGAAGCGTTCGTGAACTTTGTGTCGCGGCCGGACAACGCGGTGCGCAACATGTATTACATCGGCTACACGTCCGCGATCTCGGGCGGGGCGGACGATACGGTTTTTTCCTACCTCGACTGGTGCTATGGGGCGCAGGACAGCGAAACGGTCGCCTATCCGCTCGGCTATTTCTTCGCGGGGGACGAAGACGGCGACGAAGCGTATACCGTATACACGTCAGAGGAGCAGGTCGGCAGGCAGCTCTACGCGCAGTACCCGCCCGCGGAGGTGATCGCGCGGACGGCGATCATGGGCTATTTTGACGAGGAGGAGACGAAGAACATCAACCAGATGTGGATTAACATCCGCTGCTTCCACATCGCGGACGTGCCGGTCGGCGTGTGGGTGCTTGTGGCTGCGGCCGTGGCAGCGCTTGCAGCTGCATATGTGCGGCACCGCAGGGGGCAGATGTGGCGGTGAGAAGCCAGAAGCCATGAATTAGGGCTTCCTATTTTCGGACAAGTGGTGTATAATATATGAAATCGCCCTGCGGGGTATCAGAATTTTCCGTTACAAATCATCGTTTTCCCATTTTAAAAACTGATAGAATTGCTACATGGAATTTTTTATGGAATTTTTTAAGGAGAGAATCAGGTATGGCAGATATGCGAGAAAAGTATGAGTCCCTGAGCGTTGCCGCGCTCAAGGATCTGGCGAAGGCCAGAGGGCTGCGAAACATTTCCGCGCTCAAAAAGGCAGAGGTCGTGGACGCAATGATCGCCGAGGACCGGCGGCTTGAGCAGATTAAAAAGCAGCAGGAGGAGGCCGCGCGGGAGGCGGCAGCGACCGGAAACACACAGGAGGCGGAACGCGCGCAGACAGCGCGCGTGGGACGCCCGGGGCGCAGTGAGCAGCCGGAGCGCAAAGAGCGCGCGGAGCGGACCGAGCAGCCGGAGCGCAGAGAGCGCACGGAGCGGGGCGAGCAGAGCGAGCATCGGGAACGCGGCGAGCGGCAGGAGCGAACGCCGCGCACGATGCACCGGGAGAGCCGGGACACGCGTGCCATCGCCCGGGTGAACGCGCCCGTGGAGGAGGAGGACTACGACCAGTCCGACCAGATGAATTCGAGCCTGGATTCCGGCATTACCGCGGACGGGATTTTAGAGGTCATGCCGGACGGCTACGGTTTTATCCGGTGTGAAAATTACCTTCCCGGTGAAAATGACGTGTATGTTTCGCCGTCGCAGATCCGTCGTTTCCGTCTGAAAACGGGCGATATCATCTGCGGGAATACGAGGGTCAAGACGCAGAGCGAGAAGTTTTCCGCGCTTTTGTACATCACGACAATCAACGGCTATCCGCCGTCCGTGGCGTCGCGGCGCAAGAACTTTGAGGATCTGACGCCGATCTTCCCGAACGAACGGCTGCACCTCGAGACAAACCGAAGCGGCCTTGCGATGCGCATCGTCGATCTCGTCTCGCCGATCGGAAAGGGGCAGCGCGGCATGATCGTCTCGCCGCCGAAGGCGGGAAAGACGACGCTCTTAAAGGAGGTTGCGCGCTCGGTGAAGCAGAACAATCCCGAGATGCACCTGATTATCCTTCTGATCGACGAGCGTCCCGAGGAGGTCACGGATATCAAGGAGGCCATCGAGGGGCACAACGTGGAGGTCATCTACTCCACGTTTGACGAGCAGCCGGAGCGTCATAAGCGCGTATCCGAGATGGTGGTGGAGCGCGCGAAGCGTCTCGTGGAGCACGGCAAGGACGTCATGATCCTCCTGGACAGCATCACGCGTCTTGCGCGGGCCTATAATCTGACGGTACCGCCCAGCGGGCGCACGCTTTCCGGCGGTCTGGATCCGGCGGCACTTTACATGCCGAAGCGCTTTTTTGGTGCGGCGCGCAACATGCGTGAGGGCGGCAGCCTGACAATCCTTGCCACCGCGCTGGTGGAGACGGGAAGCAAGATGGACGACGTCGTATACGAGGAGTTTAAGGGAACCGGCAACATGGAGCTTGTGCTGGACCGCAAGCTCTCCGAAAAGCGTGTCTTCCCGGCTCTCGATATCGTAAAGAGCAGCACGCGGCGCGAGGATCTGCTGCTGAATGCCGAGGAGCGGGAGGCGGTCACTATCATGCGCCGCGCCATCAATGGCATGAAGACCGACGACGCGGTGGAGAACATCCTGAATATGTTCGCGCATACGCGCAGCAATTATGAATACGTGCAGCAGGTGAGGAAGAAAAAATTTTTATAATCGTTCAGCCATGAAAAAAGAATCAGTGGGCACGGGTGCTTGCACACGGTGCACGCTGATTCTTTTTTCATGAGCGGAGCGCCCGCAAATGAGCAAAAAAGTGAGCTGCGGATGCAGCGCCGGATGCGAAGCAGACGCTTTTGCGAA
>CAMTZV010000212.1 GCA_947086625.1 uncultured bacterium
CTTGATCTCGGATACCGGCGCCCCGCGCGAGCAGTCGCAGACGACCTTGTTGAAGCCCTGCAGCATCGGGCCGTAGGCGTCCGCGTGGCCGAACTGCTGGATGAGCTTGACGTTCACGTTTCCGACGTTTAAGTCGGGCCAGATGACGACGTTCGCCCTGCCCGCAACCTTGCTCTCACGCTTCACCTTCTTTTCCGCGACCGCCGGTACGATTGCCGCGTCGAGCTGGAACTCCCCGTCGATGGCAAGATCCGGCCTGCGCTCGTTTGCGATCGCAAGCGCCTGCGTCACCTTGTCGATCAGCTCGCCCTGGCCGCTGCCAAGCGTCGAGTAGCAGACCATCGCGCACCGCGGCTCCCAGTCTAAAAGTGCCGAGACGGTATCGCACGCGGAAATGGCGATGCTCGCGAGCTGCTCGGGGTTCGGGTTCGTGCAAACGGCGCTGTCCCCGATCGCGAGCAGCGAGCCCTCGCTGCCCGCAAAGCCCGGGATATCGCACAGTCCGATGCTCGATATCGTATCGATCCCCGGTTTTAGCCCGATAATCATCTGCCCCGCCAGCAGCACGTCGCCCGTCGTGTTGTCGATGCCCGCAAAGGTGACGTCCGCCTCGTCCACGGCCTGCATGACCATCGCATAGTAGAGCGGATCCTGCATACGCCGCCCGAGCGCCTTCTCCTTCAGATGCGTATCCGGGAGCGCCACATATTTTGCGATCAGTTCGTTTTTATAGCCTTCCTCTGCGATATCAATAAACGTAAATACGCGTTCCTCATAGCCCCGCTCGGCGGCGAGGGCTTTCAACTCCTCCGCATTCCCCACGAGCAGAGGGATGACATAGCCATCCCTCCCCGTCTCGTAGGCCGCCTGCATCATTTTCTCGTTGGCTGCTTCGGGGAACGCGACCTTTTGCGGATTTTTTTTCGCTTTCTCATAAAGCTGTTCCAAAATGTTCATGCTTTTTGTCCCCCCTGAAAAATTACAGCTCTTCCTCCACAAGATTTACCAGATCGCCGACTGTCGCGCACGCGCTCGCGTCGGAGAGCATGATCGTCGCGTCCAGCTCGTTCTCGATCTCCGCAACGAGCGCGACCATCTGCACGGACGCGCCGCCGAGATCGTTTTTAAAGGACGTCTCCATCGACAGGCTTTCCAAGTCCTTTTTGTAGGACGCCGCCACCAGCTCTAAAATTTTTGCCTCTAATTCGTTTCTTTCCATGATTGTTTTTCTCCTTTCTCTGCGCCCGCTCCCCCGGTGCGCCGGGACGTCGGCGGGCGCCTTTCTTTCAAATTTTTATTCCTCGTCTAAATCGAACACAACCGTCTTGAACCCGTTCTCCCGCTGGAAAATGGATGCGTGGCAGTTTACGGGCAGTTTTCCCGCAAGTTCGTTTCGCTTCTTCTTGTTGATGCCCCGCACGACCGCGTTGAGCCTGCTTCCCTCTTCTAATTCCACCTCGCCGTAGGCGTATTTCCCGAGGTTTTTGTACTCCGGCTTTGAGGATAAGGGCGCGGGCATGACGATGGAGTGCAGCTTCGCTTTTCCGCTGATCTCGTACCACTCTGTCTCATAGCTGCCGCAGGCGTTGCATGCGTAGACCGGGGGAAACTCGACGCTGCCGCACTTCGGGCATTTGCGCCCGAGAATCTTCCCCTCCTCCAGATTTTCATAATAGGTCGCGACGACTTTTTCTAACTTTATGCTCATGATGCGTTCCTCCTCACCCGTCGTTTCTTCTGATCACAATCGCTGCCACATTCTGCGCGCCGCCGTAGCCGCGAAGCATCGCCGTCTTCGGGGACACCTTCACCTGATGCTCCCCGCACTCGCCCCAGAGCTGCTTGCAGCACTCATACATGTCCGCAAGCCCGGAAGCCGCGTGCGCGTGGCCGAACGATGTGCGCCCGCCGTTCGTGTTGATCGGCTTGTCGCCGTCCCATGCGGTCCGTCCGTCGCAGATGTACTTCCAGCCCTCGCCGTAGGGCAGGTATCCGGCGATCTCCGCCGACACGAGGTGCGACGTGATAATAAAGTCGTTGGCGTAAAACAGGTCGAGGTCGTCGCCGCCAAGCCCGGTCAGCTCGTACACCTGGCGCACCGCTTCCTCCGTCGCGCGCACCTCGAAATGAGGGGTCGTCGCCTCACACGCCGCGCTTCCGATGCCAAGAACCTCGATCGGCTTATGCTTTAAGTTTTTCGCAATCTCGGGAATCATCTCAGTCGCGCACACGATCGCCGCCGCCGCGCCGTCGCATTTGAGCTCCACGCCGCCTGCCCGCAGAAAATCGCCCATCTTCGGATTGTAGGCGGAGTTCATATACTCGTCGAGCGACATCCCCGCCTCCTCTGCAAGCGACTCGTACGTCTTTTTCTCCAGCGCGAGCGGGTTTACGGAGGCGTTTCTGCGGTTGTTGATGCACATATGGTTTAAGGTGTCGTTCATCTGCTCCGCCGTGATGCCCCTTGTGCGCACGTACCACTCCGCCGCGTCGTCGTAGATCAGCTCCTGCCCCGCCATGAGCGCCCGCGTGTACGTGCGGTCATACAGCCAGGACGTCGTCTTTAAAAAGCGGTCCATCGACATTTTGTCGCGCTTGTACGGGTGCTTGGGCGTCTCGATCGTGTCGTTTTCGCCAAACGGCGCCGGGACGCTGTCGCCGAACTCCACACAGCCGGTCAGCACGCAGTTGTACTTTCCGGAGGCGACCGCGTTGACCGCCTGCTCGATCGCGAGATACCCGGTGCAGCACGCCTCCGAGTGGTGGATGGAGCCCTTGCCCTTCATGCCGAACCAGTTTCCGATCTGGATGTTCGGCGTCAGGTAGTTGGAGCCGTTTAGCGGGCTTGCCTCGCCGTGGAAGTAGTAGTCCACGTCCTGCGGGTTAACGCCCGCGTCCTCCATCGCCTTGAGCGCCGCGTAGCCGAACAGCTCCCCCTCGGTCAGCCCGTTCGTCTCGGGATTGTCCACGGTGTACATAAACGGCGTGCAGCCGACGCCGATGATGGAAACGCTTCGGCTGTACCTGTTTAGTTTTGTCTGATTCATGGTTGGTTTCCCCTCCTTCTTATTTTCTCTTGCACGGAACCGGTTTTTTCGGACAGCGGGGTTTTACCGCTCCCGCCCGCACGATGGCATCCTCGTCGCAGGCGTCCATGCACGCGCCGCACTGGATGCACTCCTTCTGGTCGATCACATGGATAAACCTTTTCTTCCCGGCGATCGCGTCCTCTTCGCAGGCGTCCAGACAGTCGCCGCAGCCCGTGCAGTTCTCCGCTAAGATGTGGTACGTCATAAATTTTTTGCAGACGCCCGCCGCACATCCCTTCTTCGCCACATGCGCCTCAAACTCCTGCGCGTGGTGCGCAAGCGCGTAGCTTACGGCGTCCGCCACGTCCTCGCCGTCCTCGCACAGCGACTGTGTCTTCATGAGCGCACACAGCTCCTTCATCAGCGCGAGGTCTGTTCCCTTTCCCTTCTTTTCCGTGATATCGCCGAGCATCATCTGAAGCTGCGTGACTCCCTCGTAGCCAAACACGCACTTTCCGCAATCGCTGCACTTGCTCCCCGCGATTTCTTTTCGGAGGATATCGACCGGACATTCTTTCTCACTCAGATTTTTCATTCTTTCTACGATGCTCATGTCCCACCTCCTAGTATTCGTTCCAAAGCTTCGGCTTCGTCAGCGTCAGACGAAGGTCGCATTGCAGGCAGCGCCCGGCCTCGCACGCGGCCTCCCCGCACGTAAGCGGCTGCTCCACCAGACGAAAGTCCGTCTTTCGCGTGTCGGGCTGCGCCATCTCAGGCTGCACGCGCTTTAATCCCGCGAAGCCCTCCGCCTGTCCGATGTACTGCGCGGGCGTCTCATCGTCCAGAAGCGTCTCGCTGATATCGCCGTCGCCGCCCAGATATTTGTCGATCTCCTCCGCGGCCTTACGTCCCGCCGCGATCGCCTCAATGACGGACTTTGTGCCGGTCACCACGTCGCCGGAGGCGTAAACGCCGTCCACGCTCGTCTTTAAGCTCTCGTCCGTCCGGATGTACGGCCCGTGCGTCAGCGCAAGCCCCATGTTTTCTGTCCCCTCCGGCTTCTGCCCGACGGCAAAGATGACATGGTCGACCGCTACGATCTCCTTCGTGCCCTCCGCCAGCTCGATCACCGCCCGGCGGTTCTCGTCAAAGTAGAATTTTTCTACCTTTTGCAGCTCCACGCCCTCTACCTTGTCCGTCCCGGTAATCCGCAAAAACGAGTGCGCTTCGTGCAGGATGATTCCTTCCTCTGCGCCCTCCGCAATCTCGTCCGGCGTCGCCGTCATCTGCTGCCGGTTTTCCAGACAGGCGATATGCACCTCCTTCGCACCGAGCCGCAGCGCCGTCCGCGCGCAGTCGTACGCCACGTTTCCGCCGCCGAGCACCAT
>CAMTZV010000213.1 GCA_947086625.1 uncultured bacterium
GGGCTGCTGGTAAAAGAGGCAAAGAAGTTTGCCAGCAAAACCGTAATCAACAAGGACGGCAAAAAGGCGGAGGCCGGAAAGCTGATGGCGCTCATGGGGCTTGGCGTCAAGTGCGGTGACACGGTTGAGGTGGAGATCACCGGCGACGACGAGGAGACGGCATACGAGGCATTGAAGGAATTTTTCGAGAAAAATCTGTAAAAATTTTCGCGGCGGGGTTATAGCGGCAGGCTGTAGCCCCGTATGTGTAAGATCAGGAGGAAACAGAGTATGGTGCAGTTTGAGGGGAAATCCGTTTACAAGGGGATTGTGCTCGGCAAAGTAGTCGTCCTGAAAAACCATGACGACCAGGTGCGGCGCAGGAAGATCACGGATGCGGATGCGGAGATCGCGGCGGTGGAAAGCGCCCTTGAGGAAGCAAAGGGGCAGCTGCAGAAGCTTTACGATAAGGCATTGAAGGAGGTCGGCGAGTCCAACGCGGCGATTTTCGAGGTTCACCAGATGATGCTCGAGGACGAGGACTATATCGAGAGCATTCAGAGCATGATACGCACGGAGATGGTAAACGCGTCTTATGCGGTCGCCGTGACCGGAGATAATTTTTCGGAGATGTTTGCGAGCATGGACGACGATTATATGAAAGCGCGTGCGGCGGACGTCAAGGACATTTCCAACCGCCTTGTCCGCATTTTGGAGGGCGAGGGGGAGAGCAGCCTTTCCGATATGGAGCCTTCCATTATCATAGCGGACGATCTGAGCCCCAGCGAGACGGTGCAGATGGATAAAGAAAAGATTCTTGCGTTTGTGACGGTTCACGGCTCGACCAATTCCCACACGGCGATCCTTGCGCGTATGATGAACATTCCGGCGCTCATCGGCGTTCCGATGGACTTAGAGCAGATACACAGCGGAATGACGGCTGTGGTGGACGGCTTTGCAGGCCAGGTGACGTTCGAGCCGGACGAGGCGCTCTGCGCGGAGACGCAAAAGCGGATCGATGAGGAGAAGGAAAAGCTTCGTCTGCTGGAGGATCTGAAGGGGAAGGACAATGTGACAAAGGACGGCAGGACGGTTCAGCTCTACGCGAACATCGGAAGCGTGGGCGATGTCGGATACGTTCTGGAAAACGACGCGGGCGGCATCGGGCTCTTCCGAAGCGAGTTCCTCTATCTCGGAAGAGACAGCTTCCCGTCAGAGGAGGAGCAGTTTACGGCGTATAAGCAGGTCGCGCAGACGATGGCAGGGAAAAAGGTCATTATCCGCACGCTGGATATCGGCGCGGATAAGCAGGCCGACTATTTCAATCTCGGAAAAGAGGATAACCCGGCGCTTGGCTACCGCGCGATCCGCATCTGCTTAAAGCAGCCGGATATTTTTAAGACGCAGCTGCGCGCGCTCTTCCGCGCGACGATGTTCGGAAATATTTCGATTATGTATCCGATGATTACGGCTGTGGAGGAGGTCGAGGAGATCTTTTCGATCGTGAAGGAAGTGCAGGCTGAGATGGATGCCGCGGGAATCCCCTATAAGTATCCCGAGCAGGGCATCATGATCGAGACGCCAGCCGCCGTGATGATCAGCGACGAGCTGGCGGAGCTGGTGGACTTTTTCAGTATCGGGACAAACGACCTCACGCAGTATACGCTGGCGGTTGACCGGCAGAACGCGCGGCTGGACGATTTTTACAGGCCGCACCACAAGGCGATCCTGCGCATGATCCGGATGGTTGTGGACAACGCGCACAAGCATGGAAAGTGGGCCGGCATCTGCGGCGAGCTCGGCGCGGATCAGGAGCTGACGGAGGAATTCCTTCGCATGGGCGTCGACGAGCTCTCCGTTGCACCGTCGGCAGTTTTGCGGATCCGGCAGGCGGTTCGCATGATGGATCTTTCGTCTGCGGACTGAGATCGCCTCAGAATCTACGCGACTCGATTACGTGAAAGGATGGTAATTTTTATGTTAAGTGGAAAGGTAGCGATCGTCACGGGAGGAACGAGAGGCATCGGCTTTGAGATCGTGCGCAAATATCTTGCGAACGGTGCGAAGGTCGTCCTCTTCGGTTCCAGACAGGAGACGGTCGACAATGCGTTGAAGAAGCTGCACGAAGAGAACGGCGCGTGGGAGGTTGACGGAAAATATCCGAAGCTGACCGATGCCGCGGAGGTGGAGAAGGCCGTTGCAGAGGTAAAGGAGAAGTACGGGCGGATCGACATTCTCGTGAACAACGCGGGTATTTCCCAGAGCACGCCGCTCTACAATTACACGGCGGAGGAGTTTGACAAGGCGATCGATCTGAACGTCAAGGCGCTCTTTTACGCGATCCTGCCGACCGCGAAGATCATGAAGGAGCAGGGCGGCGGCTGCATCATCAACACGAGCTCGATGGTGAGCATCTCCGGCCAGCCCGCGGGCGTGGGCTATCCCACGAGCAAGTTTGCGGTAAACGGAATGACGATCTCGCTTGCGCGCGAGCTTGGCAAAGACAACATCCGCGTGAACGCGGTGGCTCCGGGCGTGACAAAGACCGACATGGTGGCGGCGCTGCCGGAGGAGGTCGTAAAGCGGATCTCCATGGGCATCCCGCTCGGACGCGCGGGCGAGCCGGAGGAGGTTGCAAATGCATTCCTGTATCTGGCGAGCGATCTGGCGAGCTATGTGACGGGAGAGATCCTCTCGGTTGACGGCGCTTCAAAGGCGTGACGATGCGTTAAAACAAAACGGAGGCTGCCGCTTCGCGGTCAGAGTATCGCGAGGCGGCAGCCCTGTGATTAAAAAGAAGCGTATAAATTTTGGAAAGTTTTTCTTGAAAAAATTTTTTGATGTGGTATAATAACCAGTGTGCAGATATGGTTCATCGGTAGAACGCTAGCTTCCCAAGCTGGAAAGGCGGGTTCGACTCCCGTTATCTGCTTTTTTTCGTGCTTCTATTCCGCCTGAAAGGAGCCGATCTCCACCAGATTTCCTTCGGGGTCGGCGATATAGCAGGTTCTCTGGCCCCATGGCTCCGTGGTGGGTTCCATGACTGCGGCGGCGCCCATAGCGGTAATGCGTGCAAATTCTTTGTCCACTTGTGCGTAATTTGACACGGACAGTGCGATCTCAAAATGGCCGTTGATGCCCTTCGCATAGGAAAACGCTCTCCCGGCCATCTTCTCAAAATCGGTTTTCCGGTAGAGCAAAAACAGTGTGCCGTCCTTTTCGAGAAAGACGTTGGATGCGTTTTCGTCCTCCTTGATCGCAAAGCCGAGCACGTCGCGGTAAAACCGCACCATGACGGCCATATCGTCTACCATGATTCCAAATCCGTCTAACTTCATGTTGCATACCTCTCTTTCATTTTTTCAATTCTGTCTCGCATTTCCCGGCGAAGCGGCGCAGGCTCCAACAGCTCTGCCTTCTCTCCGAAGGCGAGCAGCCATGCGATTAGGTGCTCCTGATCGGTGTAGTCTGCCGAAAAAAGCAATTTCCCGTCCGCCTGCTGCTCAAAGCAATGGGCGCCGAATTCCTCAATCAGACGCCACTTGCAGTCCGCCTCGAAGAGCGCCCTCACATGGATGCCGCCGGGAAAGACGCGCCCGTCTGACAGATCGGGGAGTGGGGCCGCACGTTTGGAGAAAACGGCGCCCGTCGTCTGAAGCATTTCCATGCGATTCAGCTTGAACAGGCGGTAATCCCTGCGCAGACGGCACCAGCCCCAGACATACCAGCTTGACCAGTGAAACACGAGGTGGTACGGCTCGATCGACCGCTCGTGCTCCCCGTCACGCGTATAATAGAGAAACCGTATCTCCATGCATGCGTCGATTGCCGCGCGGATCAGGGTGATCTTAGGCGCGAGCGACGGCCTGTACCAGGAGGACAGGTCGATCAGCACGGACTGGTCTGTCGCCATCAGGCCGGAGGAACCGGCGGAGAGCTTTTCCATCAGTCGTCCGCAGCAGTTGGAGTCATCGACGCTGTCCAGACTTTTCAGCCCGGCTAAAATGTCGCGCAGCTCCGCGTCCGTGAGCAGGGTTTTGTCCAGCTTGTAGCCATTCATGATGGATATGCCGCCGTTTGCGCCCTGCCTTGTGGCGATGGGGATTCCGGCGCGGCACAGGGCGTCGATATCCCTGCCGATCGTGCGTCTGGAAACCTCAAAGCGCGCAGCCAGCTCCGGCGCGGTGACGGTATCCCTTTGCAGCAGCACAGATAAAATTCCGATCAGGCGGTCGAGCTTCATGGGGAAATGTCCTTTCTTCAATCTGAATGATAGCACAGCAAACATGACATCATCCTGTCGTGTTTCCGGTAAAAATTTCGTTTCACGGCTCGGGAGAGCGCAAAATGAAAGAGCATGTCGGAAGGGTCACAGTTCTATATAATAGGGACAAATATCCTCATACATCCCGTTTTTTA
>CAMTZV010000214.1 GCA_947086625.1 uncultured bacterium
ATCAATCAGGCGGACTTTGTGGCCTGCCACAATCCCGCGTACGTGATCCAGGGCATGAAGATGGTTCAGGACGTAAAGCCCGGCGGTGTCTTCATGATCAACTGCCAGTGGTCCGACGAGGAGCTGGAGAAGCATCTCAACGCTGAGGCAAAGAAGTATATTGCAGACAACAACATTCAGTTATACACGATCAACGCGATCGATAAGGCAATCGAGATCGGCATGGGCAAGCGCACCAATACGATCTTACAGTCCGCATTCTTCAAGCTGGCTGAGGTAATGCCGATCGACGAGGCGGTTGACTATATGAAGCAGGCGGCGAAGAAGTCCTACTCCAAGAAGGGCGACGCCGTTGTAGAGATGAACTACAAGGCAATCGACGCCGGCGTGGACGCTGTGCACAAGGTAGAGGTTCCCGATTCCTGGAAGAACCCGGCTCCCGATGCACCCAAGCCCGAGAAGACCGGTCGTCCCGAGGTTGTAAAGATGGTCAACGACCTGTTGGAGCCGATTTCCAAGATGGACGGCGACAGCCTGCCCGTATCCGCATTCAAGGGTATCGAGGACGGTCAGTTCGAGACAGGCGCATCTGCATACGAGAAGCGCGGTACTGCAGTTACCGTTCCCGAGTGGGATCCCGAGAAGTGTATTCAGTGTAACAACTGTGCGTTTGTATGCTCACATGCGACGATCCGCCCGTTCCTTCTCTCTGATGACGAGGTAAAGGCAGCGCCCGCAGACATCAAGCTTGCGGACACGAAGCCGAAGGCCGGCGAGTTCAAGTACACGATGAGCGTTACCCCGTTAGACTGTATGGGATGCGGCGAGTGTATCACCGTCTGCCCGACCGATGCGATCCGTATGGTTCCGCAGGAGTCACAGGCAGCACAGCAGCCCGTATTCGATTATTTAGTAGCAAACGTAGGAAAGAAGGACAGCGGACTTTCGGATCTGACACCGAAGGGCTCCCAGTTCAACCAGCCGCTGCTTGAGTTCTCAGGCTCCTGCGCAGGCTGTGCCGAGACTTCCTATGCAAGACTGATCACACAGCTGTTCGGTGAGCAGATGTATATCTCCAACGCGACCGGATGCTCCTCAATCTGGGGCAACCCCGCGGCGACCTCACCGTACACCGTAAACAAGGATACCAAGAAGGGCCCTGCATGGTCGAACTCCCTGTTCGAGGACAACGCGGAGCACGGCTTCGGTATGCAGGTAGGACAGAAGTATATCCGCGAGATGGCAATCGAGTCCGCAAAGGCCTGCGCAACGTCCGACAAGGCGCCCGCTGAGTTAAAGGCTGCGTTCGACAAGTTCATGGAGACAAAGGACGACACGAGAGCAAACGCGGCTCCTACCGCAGCGCTTATCGCAGAGCTGGAGAAGGCGGCGGCAGCAGGATGCCCCGACGCACAGGCGGCGCTTGACAAGAAGGATTATCTTGGCAAGAAGTCCGTATGGATCTTCGGTGGCGACGGCTGGGCATATGATATCGGCTTCGGCGGATTAGACCATGTGCTTGCTTCCGGCGAGAACGTAAACGTCATGGTATTCGATACCGAGGTGTACTCCAACACCGGCGGCCAGGCTTCCAAGGCTTCCAACATCGGCGAGGTTTGCCAGTTTGCGGCAGCAGGTAAGGAGATCGGCAAGAAGTCTCTCGCAGAGATCGCTATGAGCTACGGCTATGTATATGTAGCACAGATCGCACTTGGCGCGAACCCTGCACAGGCAGTCAAGGCAATCGCAGAGGCAGAGGCTTACAACGGACCTTCCCTGATCATCGGCTACGCTCCGTGTGAGCTGCACGGTATCGCAAAGGGTGGCATGAACCACTGCCAGGACGAGATGAAGAAGGCGGTAGCTTCCGGCTACTGGAACCTCTTCTCCTTCAACCCTGCGTTAAAGGCAGAGGGAAAGAACCCGTTCACACTGACCTCCAAGGCCGGCGACGGCAGCTATCAGGATTTCCTGAACAACGAGGCACGCTACACCCGTCTCGTAAAGCCGTTCCCCGAGCGCGCAGAGAAGCTCTTCAAGGAGTCCGAAGAGGCCGCAAAGGCACGCTTCGAGCACCTGCAGAAGCTGGTTGAGTTATACAAATAATCGTGCCGTCTGGCATGAGAAACAGGAGAACCCCCCGCAGGCATGCGGGGGGTTTTTGTCAGGCGTACAGGGCGCATATTTTGGCAGGTAAAAGACGAGGCTGCACTGTCGCATGTAAGAATGTTTTTTATTTTGGAGATTGTATTTTGGCGATGAGCGCTTCCTGCAATATCTGTGAAAAATTTAACCCCATTGACATGGCTTTCTCGTTGAGCCATTCCGGAATGCTCAAGGTCTTTTTGACTGCGCGGGAGCCTGTGCGTTTTTTATACGCCAACATATCAAATTCGATCACAACAAGAAAAGCGTCCGGTTCCGGAGCAATCAAGGTTGGATCGGAGGCAGCCGGAATCGGCTGTTTTTCTCGCTCACGGCATTCCAGCGCAAGGCCAAGTGAGTCAACGGCCATTTCATAGGCGTTTTCCATATCATCTCCCTGGGTGAGACATTCCGGTACGTCCGGGAAGGAGACCCAGAAGCCTCCTTCTTCTGCTTTGTGGAATAGTGCCGGATAAAAAAGCTTTTGCATGTGATACCTCCATTTATTCTGATGAGGGATTATTTCAGTCCCGCCTGCTTTAAAATCGCCTGCTCAAGTCCCTTTTTGAGACTTTTGCCGTGATAAGGAACCTCGGTTTGCCGCCCGGTTTGGATGTTTTTCGTTTTATTTTAACACGTAATATTACGTATTGCAATAAATTTTTTATGATCTCCGCGACCATTCACCCCATTCAATCATCTAATTTATGTATACGAAAACAGCCGCGGCAAAAAGAGCGAGGCCGCGGCGCGCATCGGCAGCTACGGAATTTGCGCGCATTCGACAGCTGCATAACAGCCGGCTGACAGAAAGGAGTTACAGTTAAGTCTGCAGATTCACTGTAACGGAAAGGATACTATGAAGAAGGAAGAGTTAGGGACACTGATCATCGCGTCAGAGGATTCCATGTACCGGGTGGCAAAGACGCTGCTCTATAACGATGCGGACTGTGCGGACGCCATACAGGAGGCGATCGTAAAGGCGTTTACAAATCTGCATACGCTGCGGCAGGATTCCTACGCGAAGACGTGGCTGACCCGGATCGTGATCAACGAGTGCTACGCGATTATGCGAAAGCAAAAACGCCTTGTCTCGCTTGAGGACTACCGACAGGAGGAGGGCGCGTGTAAAGAGGATTACTCGGGCCTGTATGAGGCCATAGCAGCACTTCCGGCGGAAAATCGGATCTGCGTGACACTCTACTATCTGGAGGGCTACAGCGTGAAGGAGACGGCGAAGCTTTTGGATCTGACAGAGAGCGCAGTCAAAAACCGACTGGCGCGTGCAAGGGCAAGGCTGAAAGCGGAGCTGGAGGATGACGTGCAAACGGAGCGTGTGCAGAGTCATTCTTCGGAAACGAAAGGATATATGCTGCGCGGCTGCGGCGGTTTGTGATTCACAGGAACAAGGAGGAAGAATATGAGATTAGATGATTTGAGACAGGAATTTCCAAAAATGCCAGAGGAGATGAGAGCGATGATTGAGCGGGAGGTAGAAAAGCAGGTAAAGACAGAACGTCCGCAGTTTGGCAGAAGAAGGACGGCGGTGAAGGTGGCGGCGGCCAGCATTGCGGCGGTCATGCTCTTTGGCACGAGCGTCTATGCGGGTGTGCGGGCGTACCGCATGCAGCAGGAGAAGGACGGCGATTACGCTGTGAAGGTCAGCGTTGCGAGCGCGGACGACGCAGCTGCGGGAGATACCACCGTAACGCAGACGCCGGAGTCGATCCCGCATATCAAAATGGAGGTCGGGTATCTGCCCGAGGGCATGGTGCAGACGGAGGAAGGAAAGTACAGCTACGAGAATGCGCTGGCGAAGGGCGGCGTGTCGATCTGCTTCTATCGGATGAACACGGGTGACGACAAGTTTGAGGTTTACCACAGCGATGTGGCCGAGAGCGAAAATTTCACCGTAAACGGCTTTGACGGCGTTTACCTGCAGTCGCCGAACCTCTACGAGGGCGATATCAGCTTTAACCAGCGGATTTACGTGGCATACACGGATGTTCATTATGTGATGCAGATGTATGTGGCGTCGGATGTGACGAAGGAGGAGGCGATGAAGATCGCACAGGGCATCCGCGTGACGCCGACGGAAGAGACGAAAGGGCTTGCCGTTGTCAACGCGGAGGACTGGAGCTCATACCAGAAATCATTAAAGACGATGGAAGAAAGCACCTCCGACGACCTGGGTGTGTATGCGGTTGCAAAGGAACAGATGGCAAATACGCACAAAATCGGCGAGCGCTTTTC
>CAMTZV010000215.1 GCA_947086625.1 uncultured bacterium
ACAACAACCTCTCCGTTAAATTCCTCAAGCATTCCGGCTGGGACCCGGTTCCGCTGGATTTAGACGAATAGCCTCCTCCATTTTCAAAAGCCCCCATGCCGCAAGAAGCGCCGGCAGGTCCACCGCACCTGCCAGCGCTTCTTTCTGGCTGTGCGAGAGCTTTTTCAGAGCCGCCTCACGTTTCATCGCTTCAGACCTCGTCTCGAAACGCTCCGCGTAAGCGAGCGTTACCGGGCGGCGTGCCTTTGTATATTTCGCGCCGGTTCCGTTGTTGTGTGCCCGCACTCTTTTTTCGATGTCATTCGTCCATCCGGCGTAAAGGCTGTCATCACTGCAGCGGACGAGATACGCGTAATTCATGAAAGCTCTCCCAAACTGTAACAGCCCGGCCCGCGCCATTCGCAGAGGCGCCGACGGCTGAACTGTTCCTCAAAACTATGTAAACGGATATCCCTCTGTGGGAATATCCGTTTTATGTGTTGCTATCTATATAAAGCAACCGCGCGATTGCGGATTGTCTGTGATACTTCCGCCTTTTTTTAAGCACAGTATAATATACGCGCCGGCTGCTTTTTCGTGCCTGTCTCAAACGTTCCCGCGTAAACGTAGCACAGATTCACGGAAAACGCAAGAGCTATTCTTCGCTGGCGTTATTTCCCGGCAAAAAATCCATCGGATTAACCGGCTCATCATCCTTTGTCAGAGCAAAATAAAGATTTGTTCCCTCCAGCGAATAATATTTGCTCGGCTTCGCAACCGTCCCGATGATATCTCCCGCCTCCAGGTGAGCCTCCTCCTTGAAGTTTAAATCCTGAAGCTGCCCGTAGATCGCATGATATCCGTCTCCGATATCCATGATTACCGTCAGCCCCGTCTGCGCGTCGTCGCGGATCTCCACAATATCTCCGGCTGCTGCCGCCGCAATGGAGCTTCCCTCATCCGCTTCAATAATCATCGCCGGGTTATACTTGTACTGGTCCAGCGTCGCGAAGTAGATCGAG
This sequence comes from uncultured bacterium, assembly GCA_947086625.1. Classification (GTDB taxonomy): domain Bacteria; phylum Bacillota; class Clostridia; order Lachnospirales; family Lachnospiraceae; genus W0P33-017. The sequence continues at coordinate 1,002 of CAMTZV010000215.1, forward strand.
CTGTCCATGCTGTAATTCATGAGCACATTGCCCTCGATGGGCCACTGCAGCTTTCCGGAAAACGACAGCGCAGCGGGCGGCTCCTCTTCGATAACCTCTACCGCCGGGCCTCCGACCGGCTTTGCAGCTGTCTCCTCTGCAGGCGGCTCCTCTTTGGTTTCTGCGTCCATGTCATTATTTTCCACAGGCTCTTCCTTCGGTAAAACCTTTGGCTCCTCCTTTTTTACCTCCGGCAAAATGACGGAATCCACCGCCTGAATCGGCTCTGTTTCCACATCCTCGCTTAGCTTTTCGCTGTTTTTTGCCAGCTCGGCATCCCTGTTTTTCTGTTCCGCTTTTCTGGCTATAAAAAGTCCGGTAAGGCAGGTGACCAGAATGAGCATCATGCAGCTTGCTACGATCATCTGTTTCTGGCCCGCCAGCCCTCTTGTTTTTCTCTCCTTCATCCCTTACCACCATCTTTCTAAATTTTTTATACTCATAGTGTTACCAGGGATTTTGAAGGTTATACAGTTATTTTTTTTCCAGTTTTGTTCCAGCAAAAAAACAGGTTAAAATTTCTTCGTAGTCCGCGCCGCCTTTCGCCTGCTCGCACGCCGCGTACTGGCTTAAGCCGATGCCGTGTCCCTTTCCCTTTGTGACAACGCGAATACTGCCCTCGACGTATTTCATATAAAAGCAGGGAGATGCAAGCCCCAGAGTTTCCCGCAGCTCGTCCCCGCCAAAGGTCTTCTCACCGATTGCTACCGTTTGCACATATCCGTTTTCGTCTGCATCCGTTGAAAATTTTATTTTACTCAAATCGATCGTTTCCGGCAGCTTCAGTGCACTGATCAATTCCTCCGGCTCAAAAAAACGTACCGCAAGATAATCCGGCGAGGTGATATCCGTTCCGCAGGAAGCGGAGACGAGATACGGCGTCACCTCCCCGTTTAGACGCTCCATCGTGCGCGTCGCCCCGGCACTGACCTTGTGATAGGCACTTACGACAAGCCTGTCTTCATATGTCAGCACCTCTCCTGCTGTCTCTCTTACGGCTTTCCCGGCTATCTCATAATTTTCCTGTAAGCGGGCGCTGCCCCAGAGCCGTTCCAGCTCCTCCATCGACAGCGAAGGCTCCGCCTCAAGGCCCAGCTCCTTTCTGCGGTAATATTCTGTCCGAACTAAAACTGCCTGCGCCTTCAGCGCCTCGAAGGGCGCATCCATCGAAATCTGGCCCGCCAGCGTCCCGATCATAAGCTCCGTCTCCTCCCCGGCGTCATCCGACGGCGCGTTGCCGTCCTCTCCCGTTTTCTCTCCGATCTGAAACAGAGCATTTCCCTGGATCGCGTATGTAATAATATATGGAAGAATGATTAAAATAATCAGAATTGCAAGAATTGTTTTGATCCGCTCCGACATACCCATACTCCTCTCCGTCCGCCCCGGACAGCTTTCCTGTCTCTCAAAGACTTGTACAAGTATATGCTTATGCGTTGTCCCGCAGAACGGCAAAAATGGATTTTACCGTTTCAATGCCGCAGGCTGCTGCCCGCTCAGGCAGTCGGAAAGCCGCGCAAATTCCGCAAGCGTGAGCGCTTCTCCGCGAACCGTCAGAGGCTTTCCGAGCGCTGTGACTGCCGCCTCGATCTGCTCTCTTGAAAAGGTCAGCTCCGACGCATTTTTCAGGCCGTTCACAAGCGTCTTACGCCGTTGGTTGAACGAGGCGCGAATCAGACGAAACATCAGAGCTTCATCCTCTGGCCGCACCGGAGGCTCTTCATGACGCGTCAGACGGATGACCGCGCTGCCCACATTCGGGCGCGGCAGAAAACAGTTCGGCGGAACATTGGCGACGATTTTCGGGCTTGCGTAATACTGCACCGCAAGTGAGAGCGCACCGTAATCCTTGCTGCCCGGCTTACACTGCATCCGCTCGGCAACCTCCTTTTGCACCATGACCGTGATGCTTTCAATCGGCGCATGGCTTTCAAATAATCCCATGATAATCGGCGTTGTTATATAATAAGGAAGATTTGCCACGACCTTTACCGGCCTTCCGCTGTTTTTTTCGCGCGCAAAGGCCGCAATGTCGAGCTTTAAAATATCCTCGTTGATGATCTCCACATTGTCATAGCTACTTAGCGTATCATGCAAAATCGGAATCAGGTTTTTATCGATCTCCACCGCCGCCACCTGTCCGGCCGCCTCGCACAGATACTGCGTCATCGTGCCGATGCCCGGCCCGATCTCGATGACAAAATCATCCTTTGTGACGTCCGCCTCCTCTATGATGCGCTCCAGCACGTGCGCATCGATCAGAAAATTCTGCCCGTATTTCTTCTGGACATGGAAATTATATTTTTGCAGCACGGCAACTGTGCGGTGCGGCTCTCCCAGATATGCCATACATCCTCCCGGTTTATACCTGCCTTATTTTCCGAAACAAACGATGCGCGTTTTCCCATGTCGCATCCTCTGCCTCTTTTTCTGTGATATGTTTGATCTCCGCAATCTTTTTTATGACATAGACCAGCTCCCGCGAATCGTTGCGGTGTCCGCGGTGCGGCTCCGGCGCGAGATATGGGCTGTCTGTCTCGATCAGGATACGATCAAGCGGCGTCTCCTCCACCGTCTGAACGAGCTTTTTCGCGTTTTTAAACGTTATCACGCCGCCCACGCCGAAATAAAAGCCCAGCTTCACATACTCCCGCGCAAGCTCCGGCGAATAGGAATAGCAGTGAATCACGCCGGGAATGCCCTGCGCCTTTTCCTTTAGAATCGAAAACGTATCGTTCGCCGCGTCCCGCGAGTGGATGATGACCGGCAGCCCCGTCTCCCGCGCAAGCATAAGCTGCCGCAAAAACCAGTGCCTCTGGTTTTCCTGCGCCGCCTCATCCTTCTCCCAATAATAGTCCAGACCGATCTCCCCGATGGCGACCGTCTTTTCCAGAGACGCAAGCGCCCGGATTTTTTCGATCACGTCCTCACTCATACCGTCCAGCTCGCTCGGATGCACGCCGAGCGCCGCATACACATGCGGATACTGCCCTGCAAGCGCGGCGCAGTCGTCGATCGATCCGATCGTGGACGCCACGTTGATTACTTTTTTTATGCACAGGGAAGGGAGCTGTGCAAGCAGCTCCCCCCGATCCCCGTCAAACCGCTCATCGTCATAATGCGCGTGTGTCTCAAAAATCATAGCTTCTTTCCTTTTAACAAATTTCTGCGCCGGGCGGCATATCCTTCTCCGGCCCAACGACCGCGAGATTTCCGTTTTCGTCCTCCGCGCATAGAATCATACCCTCTGAGAGCACCCCGGCAAGCTTCGCGGGCTTTAAGTTTACTAAGACCATCACCTTTTTGCCGACCATCTCCTCAGGCTTATAGTATTTCTGTATA
>CAMTZV010000216.1 GCA_947086625.1 uncultured bacterium
CTCTCCCAGCGGCTCATCACCCCGGCATGGACGCGGGAAATGCTTCTTGACAGCCTGGCCTTTTGCGAGGCCGTGCTGCCCCACATTACGACCTTTGTCATGCGCGCCACGACAGACATTCGCGCCGCCGAGGTATGCCGGGGCGCCATCGACCGCTTTTTGTCCAGTCATACAAAGGAGTAACTGATTTAAAATATGAAGGAAAAAATTTATGAATTCCTGATGCGGCTGCGCGAAAAGGGGCACCGCCGCCTGATCGATGAAATGCTCTGGGTCTATCGCTACGCAAGACTCTACCGAAAACAGATGTTTTTTTATACGGCGCTCGGCCTCGTCGGGACGGCGGTCTCGCTGCTCTCCAGTCTCGTCTCGCGCGATATGGTGGACATCATCACCGGGCACGAGACGGGCCTGCTCGTCCGCACCTTCGCGATCTTCATCGGGCTGAACGTGGGAAATATCTTTTTAAACCAGACGTCAACTTACTTTTCCAACCGGATCAGCATCAGCGTCGACAATGCCATCAAGGCGGACGTGTTCGACCAGATGCTCGTCACCGACCTGGAATCGCTGCAAAAATATCATACCGGCGATCTTTTAACCCGCTGGAGCAACGATGCCTCCACGATCTCGGGCGGCATTTTAAACTGGATTCCGAACCTGATTATCTACACCGTCCGGCTCGTGAGTACGTTTGCCATGGTCTTTTACCACGACCCGTGGTTTGCACTGATCGCCATGCTCGGTATGCCTGTGAGCATCCTCACAACCCGTCATATGCTGAATAAAATGCGCCAGACGAACAACAGCGTGGCGGCAATGAACGCGAAGATGACCGGCTTTAACCAGGAGACGTTCTCCAACATCCAGACGATCAAGGCGTTCGACATGATCCGGCTCTACAGCCGCCATCTGCGGGGCTTGCAGGCCGAATACCTCGACATGCGCATGACGTTTCAGCGGCTCTCGCTGACCGCCTCCGCGATCATGTCGCTGGCGGGGCTTGCAATCTCCTACAGCTGCTACGCGTTCGGCATTTACCGCGTCTGGAGCGGCGCGATCTCCTACGGCACGATGACGATGTTTTTAGCACTCTCCGGCTCCCTCTCCACGACCTTAAACCAGATGATCTCGCTCATCCCGACCGCAGTCGGCATCTCCGTGGCGGCGGGAAGGCTCATCGACATTATGGACATGCCAAAGGAGAGCTTCGCGGCCGGAAGGCTCGTCGACGAATTCTGGGAGAAAAACCGCGACGCGGGCATCCACATGCACCTGACGGACATCACCTACCGCTACCGCGCCGGCACGTCCGTCTTTTCGCACGCGGAATTTGAGGCGCATCCGCACGAGATCGTGGCGCTTGTAGGCCCCTCCGGGGAGGGCAAGACGACGCTGCTTCGCATCATGCTCTCGCTCCTGCATCCCCAGTCCGGCAGAGCTTACGTCTACGGCTCCGCCACGCCGGATATGATAAAGCTCATCCCGTCCACAAGGCGGCTCTTTTCCTATGTCCCGCAGGGCAACACGATGTTTTCCGGCACGATCGCAGAGAACATGCGAAACGTCAAAGAAAACGCGTCCGACGAAGAAATCGTGGACGCGCTGAAAATGGCGTGCGCATGGGAGTTTGTCGAAAGGCTCCCGTCCGGCATTCACAGCCCTATCGGGGAGCGCGGCAAAAATTTTTCCGAGGGACAGGCCCAGCGCCTCTCCATCGCCCGGGCGCTTCTGCGCCGCGCGCCCATCCTGCTGTTAGACGAGGCGACCTCCGCGCTCGATCCCGCCACAGAAGAAGCGCTTCTGAAAAACATCATGCGCGACGACTACCCGCGCACCTGCATCGTGACGACCCACCGGGCGTCCGTGCTCGATATCTGCAGCCGGGTGTATGAGATCAAAGATAAGCGGTGCGTGCCGATGAATCCTCTGCCCGCGAACCGCTACCCAAAATAATCGTAATTGCTCGCGCTGTACGAGGAAAACGGTTCCCCGGATGCGCTGTAGCGCCCCGCAAGGCTTGCCGCCCCTGCGCCCGCGTTATCCGAGAGCTTCTGTGCAAGCGCCTGCGCGCGCTTCATAAAATCCGACCGCGCCCCAAACACGCGCTCCAGGCTGTCGACGTCCGCGCGCTTTAAGCGGTCCTCGCGCACGTCAAGCGTTCCGTCATCCAGCACATCGATCCCGACCGCCTCAAGCGCATCCCGATGCTCCGCCGCCGTCTGCCCAAGCATTTTTTTGTAGTAAACGTTCAGCGCGGAATTGGTGCCCGCCGCAGAATCCATCGACGCGTTGAAATATTTCGCGAAACGGGTCACCTCGTCGACAAGCGCACTGTTGTCCCCGCTCTCCCGCGCCTCGTCGAACAGATTGTCCTCCTTCTCTGTCAGCCTTTCCGTAGACCGCGACAGCTCGTTCGCGTTTTTCTCCAGGCGCCCGTTCAGATTGCTGCTCAAAAGATCCATCCCGGCATTTTTGTTCCGGCTGCCGACGATCGCGCCCGAGTTATTGTTGTTGATGTAGTTGAGCAGAGAGCTGTTCCCAAGCGGCAGATGAGCCCGCTTTGCGGTCTCGTTCAAGGTCTGTGTTGCAATTCTCATAAAAAGTACCTCGCTTTCCGTAAAAATGTTTTCCTCCCCGCTTGGACGTGTGTGCACGTCCGCCGGGGATCTATCATTTCTATCGAAAAACGAGGCCGGTATTTAACCCTTGCAGCGCCACTGGTTGGATTTGTGGCGTAAGTAGCAGAGTGGCTCTATAACCAGAAAGGGACATTTCTATGAATTTACAAGTACTGGATATGGCAGGAACCAGACCGGAGCAGACAAAGGAAGTTGTGTATTCGGAATTTATGAATAAATCAGAATCAGGCTGAGCGTTGCTTTCTGCACAGGCATTTATGCGGGAGAGGGGTGACAAGGGCAGAGACTGTACGAGTATCTCAATGATGGGGAGCTTTGCAGGGTCGTCGTCAAAGATGCGCTGGAAGTTGAGGATTATGATGAAGCGGAGCGTCTCTGCATGGAATGCGATATACCTAGTGTACTGACTTATTGATATTTAGCAAAACCACCTCGTTAAGAGGCAGTAGTAAATGTGGGATACAACGAGCTAAGCTTCGTTCTGGCATCGCTGGTTCTAAAATGCCAGTTGACTTTCGCTGCCACTGTATTCCGTTCCGTTTCCCATGCAAATAGTTCCCTGCGTAGCAACCCTATTTCAGCGATATGGCGACTAAGGCATTGCCTAGTCATTATATTCAGCTCTATTTCAGCAATGTCCAGCCAGCTCCCATGCTTTGGTGTATAGTGTATTAGTCTAAATCTAGATATTCGTTTATTGTCTCGATAAAAAAACAAGCCTGATAATTTCATCAAGCATCCTTTTTTCAACCGCAGACAACTGCAGGTATGATAAGTCAGATGTAACTGAGTAATTAACAAATAAATTAATATCATCCATTTTTTTATTTTTTCGCTTCAATAAACCATAAAAATATTCTTTATTGTAAGGATTATACAATGCAGTTTTTATATATGCCAGACTATCCTTAAAAATATTTGCATCCCTATATTCGTATATGGAATTCGCTTTTGCATAAATCAATGCCAGTGTAAAATCAATGTGAGCCAAAGCAATGATAACCTTGGGATTATTACTGTTTGCTTCCAGCTCTAAATTATGTTTCGCAAGTTTAGCAAAACGCAATGCCTCCCTGATTTCAGCTTTTTTATCAGAGCTATAATCGCAGTGCCACAAATAGCATTTTGCCCTTTGATGGTGGAACTGCGGATTGGAAAAAAGCAAATCATTTAAATCATCATACAGAGATTTGATAAGCAACAAATTTCCTCTTTCAGGACGGAAGAATATTTCATTTATAATATCATATTTGATATAATCCTCGATCAAATTATATCTTATGTTATGATTTTTGACTAAGTGCTCAATAATACTATGAAAAGCGTCTATGATTAATTTATGATTTTCATAATCCGAAGCAAAGCTTCCCAGTTTATTTAGAAGCCAATACTTTGAATTAGCATATATTTTGTAAGGTGAAGAGTTTAAGGAATCTCTCTCTAAAATATTCGTATAATCTTCATCTATAATAGGCGTTAATTTGTGTAACAAATCATACACCTCCCGTTCAATTCCAAAATCAACAAATTCCTGTGAAGTCAACTTTTCCTTTATCGCCAAAAGAATTAAAATACTCATCGTATATATATTTTTAATTTTAAATTTATAATTAACATTTCTCGATTCTATCAATAATAAATCTGACGTTATTAACAAATTATCCAATATGCTTTTATAGAAATTGAAAGAAGGAATGGTAAGCTGTGCAAGCTTATGATTTAATTCTTCACATTAACTTT
>CAMTZV010000217.1 GCA_947086625.1 uncultured bacterium
GTGCTCCTTCCTTTATTTTTTCTTTACCGTCACCTTGCATTTCAGCTTTTTCCCGCCTGTGAGTTTGGCGGTGATGGTAGCCTTTCCGGCTTTCTTTGCGGTGACGACGCCCTTGCTGTTTACGGCTGCGACCTTTTTGTTATTGGACGACCACTTCACTTTCCCGGAGGCGTTTTTCACCTTTAAGGCGACCTTTTTGCCGACGGTGAGCGTGACCGATTTTTTGGACAGTTTTGCGGACTTGCCGTCGGAACCTTTCTTGTCCGGGTTCAGATCGTCGGGGTCTAACACCTTCCCGCTGGCGTCGGGCGTTCCGCCGTTGTTGTCCGAAAACTCCAGAATATAGAAATACGGGTGCTCGTTCTGCATCGTGGCCCTTACCGTGTACGTTCCGGGGTCAAGCGGGACGGCTATCCAGTCCATATAACATGCATTTGCGCCGTTCCAGCGCCAGCCTGCCGAGACCATCCTTGTCGTGACCGGCTCCGCCGAGATGTCGGTTCCCTTAAATATGGAAAGCTGGACGCCCATCTGCACCCAGACGCTGACCGTAAAGCGGACGGTCATCCGACTGTTCACCTTGAGCTGGAAATATTGCGGTGTGGTCAGGCTTCCATGCTGCTGGTCGCTGTAGAAAAACCGCGAAGAATCCGCATCTGCGGCCTTTGCGGGCGCTGCGCCGGAGAAAGCTCCTCCAAGGCACAGGCAAAGCGTGAGGATGACGGCGGCAAGCGCGCGCCTCTTTCGTTTCGTATTCATTGCGTTCCTCCTTTATTTTTAGAATTTTCCGGAATCTAAAGTCCTGATTCACAGTCTGCAATCATGTTTGACGGTTCGATTCGTTTTTCACCTTTACGCTCGCCTGTCTTGTTAATGTCACGCCCTCCAGCTTTATCTTTACTGTGATGAGGGCATTCCCGGCTTTTTTCGCCTTGATTTTCCCGTTCGCGCTCACAGACGCGACCTTTTTGTTGCTCGAGGTGTACGTGATCTTTGCATCCTTAAGATGAATGTACTTTTTCGATGTCTTTACGGTGAGCTTTGCCGTCTGTCCCTTCTTCAGCGTAAGGCTCGTCTTTGAGAGGGTCAGCGCCTTCTCGAACGCCTGCTCCCGCTCATAGGTGGAATATTCTGTCTCCGGCATGATCCTGTGGTCCATCGAGAAAAATTCCAGCGTCGGGTCAAAATATTTCCGGTATTTCAGGCCCGTCCCCTTGGAATAGGAACCGTTGCGGTAATCGTTGCTCGAATCCCATGTCGTGTCTAAAATGATCCACCTTCCGTCCGCGTAAGCCTCGTTCCACGCATGGTTCGCCGTATCACCCGAAACCGCATAGTCGTTCCATGTGTTCGTCGTGCTGGCTCCCAGCGCGTAACCGTTGATGACCTTCGTCGGGATCCCGAGCGAGCGCAAAAGCGCCGCGGTCAGATTCGCATAGCCGGCGCAGACCGCCCGTTTGCACACTAACACCTTCGACGCTTCTGCCACATTGTTTTTTCCCGTGCGATAAGCGTCCCAATCGTACCAGATGTTGGCTGCAACCCAGTCGTGTACCTTCCTTATTTTCTCATAATCAGAGTCCCCGGCATTCACGATTTTTTTCGCAAGCGCCTTGATCTCTGACGCGTTGCTTTCCACTCTGTGCGACGGCTGCGTATAGTACCCGAGCGCGGTATCGCTGGCGCTCGCCTTTTCATACAGCTTCCGGTTGTTGTCATAGACCGGAGATTCGACAAAGGATGCCGCGCCGTTTTTGATCTCGATGCCGAGATCCTCATCGTAAATCACGCCCTGGTAGTTACCATACTTCGCTTTTCCAAGGTAAATTTCAACGTAATAGATACCGTCCTCCCCGGGCAGATCGATTGCTTCCGGGGAATCGATCGGGAAATAGATTTTTTCCCCGTCTCCGATGCGGACCATCGCATACTTATTTCCATCAGCAGACGGGAGCGCATTGATCACGAGCGTTCCGTCTTCCAGCGCAAACTCAAACGAATCTTCCATCCGGTTGTTTGTGGCATACCAGGTACTCTGTCCCGCCGCCCATACCGGTCGCGTGGAAGACTGGACGCCGCCCATGAACAAAACCGCGCATAAGAGCACCGCCAGCAATTGTTTTCGGATTTTTACATGTTTTACATGTCTCATATTTCACACGCCTTTCTTTGTTTTTTGTTTCTAATATACAATAACAGCGGCCGTTTTTTGGGCGGCTGTCATGAATCGACCGGGAAACGCGCCAAATGAGCGGGTGGGGAGCACGAAGACGCCTGTGGGATATGACAGCCCTGCGCGGTTTCATGCCCGTTGCGGGGCGATTCGTGGCGGGACGCACATTTGATGCATCGGTTCGGGTATAATGGAAAACACGATATAAATGCAAAACGGAAGGAGGGAAATGATGAAAAGGTTAAAATCTGCCATACTTTTTGTGTTGGCAGTCACCCTGACGCTCACGGGCTTTTCCGGTGTGGACGTTTGGGCGAAAGCCGCGCCCGGGGTGGGCGTGGCGCAGGGAAGCGAGGCGGAGCTGATCGAGGACTGGAAGCTGATGAGCGCGGAGATGCGCCGGATGGTGCTCTCCAACAGTGTCACGACGTCTCGTCCATGAAGAAGGAGAAGGGCGGCTACCAGATTAAGCTCAATGCAAAGAAGGCGATCACGCTGAAGGTTACGGGCAGCGGCAAAAAGAACGACAACAAGAAGGAGGATACCAAAAAAGACGATACCAAAAAAGACGATGCGAACAAGGACGACGGCAAGACCGACAATACCGGGACGAAGAACACGTTTACGGATGTGGACGAGGGGGATGCGGCGGCTGTCGCATGGGTGACGTCGAAGGCGTATATGGAAGGGATCAACGAGACGGAATTCGGCTCGAAGATGGCGTGCACGCGCGGGGATGTGCTGGCGTATCTGTACTACGCGAACGGCTCGCCAAAGCCATCCGGACAGGGCATGTTTGTCGACGTGAGGCCGGGGGATCCGTACTATAACGTGGCTTCGTGGGCACAGGAGAAGGGATTGATCGAGTGGGGCAGCATGGTATCCGTGAACGACGTCTGCCCGCGGGGCTACGCGCTCTATTACGTATGGCTGAGCGTCGGTGCGCCGGAGCCGGCAAAGGCGTCGAGCTTTACGGATTTTAACGAGTGGGTATTCTACGCGAAGGCGGTCGCATGGGCCGAGGAAAAAGGTGTAATCAAAAATTCCGGTGACAGCTGCTTCCACGGGGACGACTGGGCGTGTACCCGCGCGGACATGGCGAACTTCCTGTACGGGGCTTATAAATAACAGGTAAAGAGCCCCATGGCGGGGCAAAGAAAGGAGATTACATTCATATGAAACGAATCAAAAAATCAGGCGCATTTCTGGTGGCAATGGCACTCATACTCGGACTGCTTGCAGTTCCCGGGCGGGCATTGGCAGCGGGCAAACCGCAATTGACGAAAAAGAGCATGACGCTCTACGTCGGGCAGAGCAAAAAAATCCCCATGAAAAACATCAAGGGTAAGAAAGTATTCTACCGGAGCAACCGCACGTCCGTTTGCACGGTTTCCCAAAAGGGTAAGGTTAAGGCAAAGGGCGAAGGCCGGACGACCATCGAGATCAGCGTCGAGAAAGGAAAGTACCGGTTCTGGTGCACGATTAACGTAAAACCGGCGCTGGTCGCAAAAAAGACCGAGACGGTGACGATACCGGGCAAGCGGCAGGCTCAGCTCTACATCAAGACGACAAAGCCGGGGACGCCGATGACCGTGACGATCCGCACAGAGAGCGACGACGAAAATCAGCGGCTTGGCGTTTTCGACAGCGTCGATACGTACGGCACGGATCTGAACCAGTCGAAAAAGGAAGTCACGATCAATTGGACAGAGCAGGAATGGCTCGCCGTCGACAACTACGGCGAGGAGCCGGTGGACGTGATTTTTGAGATCCGGACGAAGGACGGGAAAAAGACGATCGAGGAAGTGAAGTTTACGGAAGCGAATGCGACCAATCTATAACCGGGTTTTGGAAATGGGTGTGTAAATAAACTGTGTAAAACATCACAGATTATTCGGCACACCCATATTTTGCGTCCAAAAATGGGGAAACTCAAAGTTGGTTAGGATTGAAAAAGCACAGCCTTTATGCTATACTTTATACTTGCGTTGGACTCTTGCATTTTGAAACGCTTTCGGAAGCCAGGGGCGTAGAGAAAATTTATAGAAAGGCGAAAACCCTTGTAAATCAAGGCTTTTCGGATAGGTATATAGTATTATGAAATTAGGGATTGTAATTTGTTAGCCATTTTCATGTATTTTGATATATCTTCATATATCTCTATAAAGCCTTATACAATCAATGTTTGAGCAAG
>CAMTZV010000218.1 GCA_947086625.1 uncultured bacterium
TACTATGCTTACCAACGGCAATCAGGCCGTTGTTCATATACAAAAGCATAAAAACTGTTCCGTGCGGAGCAGGTACGAAGGAGGAATTATCATTATGTCAAGCAAGAATACTACTTCTGTCCCCGAGGCAAAGGAAGCCATGAACCGCTTTAAGTACGAGGTCGCAGACGAGCTCGGTGTGCCTTTAAAGGACGGCTACAACGGTGATCTGACCTCGAGACAGAACGGTTCTGTCGGCGGCTATATGGTAAAGAAGATGATCGAGGCGCAGGAGAAGCAGATGGCCGGAAAATAACCGGAAGCGCTGAACCGATTCGCCAACATCAGGCGAACGCCGCGCCGCAGGCCTGCTTTTAACCTGTGACCGGCAGAAAACAAAAAAGGAAGGCTCCCTTTGCATGACAATGTGAAGAGAGTCTTTCTTTTTTACAAGCTCAAGCTCACCTCCCCCGCCGCGAAAATCTCTTGCATTTTGATCCGCAGGTTTTCGTGCTTCTCCTGCGCAAGCGCCGGGTCCTCGGTGAGAATCCGCTTCACCTCGTCCGCAGCATTTTGCAGCACGCGCGCGTCCGTGTAGATATCGGCGAGCAGAAAGCTCATATCGCCCGACTGGCGGATGCCGAAAAAATCGCCGGGGCCGCGCAGCTTTAAATCCTCGGAGGCGATAAAAAAGCCGTCGTTGGACTTGTTTAAAATATCGAGGCGGTCTCTTGCACGCTCCGAATCCGAGGCGTTCATCATGATGCAGTACGACTGCGCCTCGCCGCGCCCCACGCGTCCGCGCAGCTGGTGGAGCTGCGCCAGCCCGAAACGGTCGGCGTTCTCGATCATCATGACCGTCGCGTTCGGCACGTTCACGCCGACCTCAACGACCGTCGTGGACACGAGCACATCGGTCTTGTGATCCTTGAAGTCCTCCATGATCCGGTTTTTCTCGGCGGCCTTCATCTTTCCGTGGAGACAGGCGATGCGAACCTGCGGCGAGAGCGACGCCGCAAGCCTTTCGGCGTAGTCCGTCACGTTGTTCGCGTCAAAATTTTCCGACGCCTCCACGAGCGGGCAGATAATATACGCCTGATGCCCCGCCGCCACCTCGCGCTCGAGAAAGGCATTCGCCTTTTTCCGGTAGTTCTCCCCCACTACGCAGTTTTTGATCGGAAGCCGCTTCGCGGGCACCTCGTCCATAACCGAAATATCCATATCGCCGTACAAAATGATCGCCAGCGTCCGCGGGATCGGCGTCGCGCTCATGACGAGAATGTGCGGCGTCTGCCCCTTCTTTGCGAACGTCTCCCGCTGGCGCACGCCGAAGCGGTGCTGCTCGTCCGTGATGACGAGCGCCAGGTCGCCGTAGCTGACCGCCTCCTGAATGAGCGCGTGCGTCCCGACGATGAGGGCGTCCGGGTGCGTCTCGATGAGCGCGCGCTTCTCGCGCTTCTGCTTCGCTGTCATCGAGCCGGTTAAGAGCACAATCGTCTTTTCAATGCCAAAGAGCGCACACAGCTCCAGAAACGACTGCTCGTGCTGCTTTGCCAGCACCTCCGTGGGCGCCATGATCGCGGACTGATAACCGCTGTCGGAGGCGAGCAGCATCGCCAGAAACGCCACGATCGTTTTGCCGCTTCCCACGTCCCCCTGGATGAGCCGCTGCATGAGCACCTCCCCCTTCATGTCCGAGACGATCTCGCCGAGCGTGCGCCGCTGCGCGCCGGTCAGCTCGTAGGGCAGCTTTTTCATGTATGTATCCAGTTCTTTCCCGTCCTGAAAATGATGCGGGTTTTTCTGCTTCTCCTCGCCCTTTCTTTCGAGCTGCATCGTCATGAGAAACAGGAAAAACTCGTCGAAGACGAGGCGCTTTCGCGCCTGGATGAGCGCTTCCATCGAATCGGGAAAATGGATGTTTGCAACTGCATAATTGTATTCTGCCAGCTCGTACTTCGCCCGCACGTCGGTCGGAAGGTACTCGAAAAAGCTGTCGCAGACGTCCAGCGCATGCCGCGCCGTCTTCGTCAAAAACCGATTCGTGACGCCGCGCGTCAGCGCGTAAACCGGCTGCATCGTCTCTTCGACAGACGCATAATCCTCCGGTGTAAAGAGCGCTGGCTGCTCCATGTGGAACAACCCCCTTTTGTCCGTCACCCTTCCGTACAAAATGACGGTTTTTCCTTTTTTCAGGCCGTTTATGATGTAGGGCAGGCGAAACCAGAGCGCCTCCAGCTCCCGCCCGTTATGACCGCTCTTTAAAACGGTGATCGCCATCGCCCGGGTGCGCCGCAGCACAGCCGGCTTTTCGATGCGCACGATGACGGCGGCGTTTTCGCCGTCCCTTAGCTCATCGATCTCGGAAGCGCGGGGGTACTTTACGTAATCTCTGGGAAAATGAAGGAGTATATCACCCACGGTGTATACTCCCATTTTCTGTAAAAGCCCTTCTGTCTTCTCTCCCACGCCCTTAATTTCCCGAATGGGTGCAGTCAGTTCCATATGAATTACTCCACAGATAAAATATAATAGTAAATCGGCTGTCCGCCGTCGTTGACCTCCACCTCGAGATCACCGTATTTCTCCGCAAGCTTCGCGGCAAGCGCCTGTGCCTCATCCTCTGTCACCCCGTCGCCGTAATAGAGGCTGATAATACCGCTGTCCTCGTCCACGAGCTGCTCCACCATCGAAAGCAGCGTCCCCTCCATGTCCGGGCCGACCGACAAAATCCCGGCGTCGCCGATACCCATAAAGTCATTCTGTTTGATTTCCTTGTCGTCGATCACGGTATCACGCACGGCATAGGTGATCTGTCCGCTTTTGACATTGGACAATTCGTCTGTCATATGTCCGGCGTTTTCCTGCGCGGAGAGCTCCGGCATAAAGTTGATGAGCGCCGTGATGCCCTGCGGGATCGTCTTCGTCGGGATGACGTACACCTTTTTCTCCTCGGAGAGCTCCGCAGCCTGATTCGCCGCAAGGATGATGTTTTTGTTGTTCGGGAGCACAAAAATATTTTTCGCAGGAACCCGTCCAATGGCATTTAAAATATCGTCCGTGCTCGGGTTCATCGTCTGACCGCCCTCGATGATCACATCCACGCCAAGCCCGCTGAAAATCTCGCTAAGCCCCGCGCCCGCGGAAACGCTGATAAAGCCCATCTCCTTTGTCGGGGCGGCCGTTTTTTCAGTCTCCTCCTCAAGCTGCTGCGCGGCGAGCTTTTCCGCATCCTTGATCAAACGCTCCTGATGCTCCTCGCGCATGTTGTCGATCTTTATCCTGCTAAGAGAGCCATGCCGCAATGCCTCCTGGATCGCTAACCCAGGGTCATTGGTATGTACATGGGTCTTAACGATCTCGTCGTCCGCGACGACCACGATGGAATCGCCGATGGAGGTTAAGAACGCCTTGTACTCTGCCACTTCCCGGTCGTCAAGCGGCTTATCTAAAACGATGATGAACTCGGTGCAGTAGCCGAATTTGATCTGGACTTCCGTCTCGGGAGAAATTTTTACAAACTCTGCCGAACCGCCCTTTTCCTTTTCAAAGCTGCCGTAATCGATCTCCTTGCCCATGAGCGCGTCGTAAGCGCCCTGCAAGACGACGACAAGCCCCTGCCCGCCGGAGTCCACGACACCTGCCTGCTTTAGCACCGGCAGCATGTCCGGCGTCTTTTTCAGTATGCGCTCCGCCTCATCGATAACCGCCTTTACAAACACGGTGAGATCGTCCGTCTCGTCGACCATATCGATGGCCTTATCCGCCGCGCCGCGCGCAACGGTGAGGATCGTGCCCTCCTTCGGCTTCATGACCGCCTTGTAGGCCGTCTCCACCGCCTTGTCGCACGCCTCCGCCAATATGACGGTATCAATGTAGCCGTAGTGCGCAATCACCTTCGTAAATCCGCGGAAGAGCTGTGAGAGGATTACGCCCGAATTTCCGCGCGCGCCGCGCAGAGAGCCGGAGGAGATCGCCTTTGCAACGGATTTCATGTCTTTCTTTTCAAGCGCGCCCACCTCTTTTGCCGCGGAGAGGATCGTCATGGACATATTCGTCCCCGTATCGCCGTCCGGCACCGGGAAGACGTTCAGCTCATTGATCCACTCTTTCTTTGCATCCAGATTTTTTGCGCCCGCCAAAAACATCTTCGCCAGAAGCGGCGCATCTATTTTTTCAATTCCCACTGATCCCACTGATCCTTCCTCCTCTAATCAATAATGTGTCGCCCGTTCGCATTTTCAGCCTCATCCTCCAATCAGTCAATCACCCGTACACCTTCTACGGATATGTTAATCTTGTCGATCTTCATGCCGGTAAACTCCTCCACGCGGTATTTGACCGTCTGCGTCAGATTGTCCGCGACCGTGAAAATGCTCAC
>CAMTZV010000219.1 GCA_947086625.1 uncultured bacterium
AGACCTGTATTTCTTTTTGATTTCCACGAAAACCGGCTCCATTGTATGTACAGGCTTATAGCTGCGTATCCGAAGCTTTTCCTTATAGACAGGCTTCTCCAGAGAGCGCCGGATCAGCCGAAACGTATCCGTATCAAAGTAAATATTCCGTATCGTGGTTCTCCCATAGGCATCCGGCCTCATATAAGGTTCCATCGCCTTCATGAGTTCTGCCTTTTCCTGCCGTGTAAGCAGGTATTTTAATTCATAACGCGCAAACGTCATCTGATCTGCCATATCCTGTCTCCTCGTAATTATTTTTGACAGATACACTATAACGCCTCTACCTTAATTGAACTTAAAACAATTCTGTTTTTCACGCCGCTTTATACTTTATAATATTTTATAATGGAAAAATCACCGTAATCCGCAGCGATTTTTCGTCTTCCGTTTCCGCAATGATTTTTCCTCTGTGAGAAGCTGCGGTAGCGGCTGCAATCGAAAGCCCCAGGCCGTATCCTCCTGTCCCAGAATTTCTGGAAGCATCTGTGCGATAAAAGCGGTCAAACAGATGCGCGATCTGTTCTCTTGAAATATGTTCTGTCGTATTAAAGACAGACAGACGGATACGGTTTTTCTGCCTTTCCAAAGTCACACGAACCCTGCCTTTTTCATCCGCGTATTTCATAGCGTTGTTCAGAAGAATTGTCGTCAGGCTTCGGATTGCCCTTTCGTCCCCTCTCATAGAAAGCATCGGCGCAATAGCGCCCGTCAAAGTCTTTTCCTGTATTTTTGCCGGAGCCTGGAAGGTATGGAATACCTCCTCCACTACATCGGACAGCGGAAACTCGATTTCCATTTCTTTCTTCTGCCCCTCCTCCATCCGCGAAAGCATCACCAGAGCATTGGTCAAATCTGCCAGCCTTTTTGTCTGCCCCTGAATATCTTTCAGCCATTCGTTCTCGCCAAAGTCCATTTCCAAAACCTCCGTATCCGCATCTATGATTGTCAGAGGCGTCTTTAATTCATGCCCGGCATCTGTGATGAACCGCTTCTGCTTTTCGTAATTATCGGAAAACGGCTTTACAATGCGGGAGGAGAGGTAAATCAGCAAAACAAAAACAGACAAAAGCCCGACTGCGGAAACACTTACGGCGGTAACCAGAAAATTTCGGAATGTATCCAGCTGCCGCCTGCAGTCCAAAAAATAATCCTTGTTTCCCCTTCATAGGAGCAGCATAGATAGCGATACTCATGCAGAAAGCCTCTCCCGGATTGTTTTTTCCAAACCTCCAGAGCATATGCTTTCGCATCTGCAAAATCGATCGTAACCGTTTTTTTTGTATCCGTAAAAATAACATTTCCCCGTTCATTCAACAGGACAGAGAAATAGCGGGATTCAAATGGGATTTCCGGGGATAAAAACCGTCTGTCACCTTCCCTGGCAATCGGAAATTCATGCGGAAAGCTGCCGGCATTCTCCCCCAAAACCGCAAGAATCCGATCCGCATCCCGCACCATTTTCCTGTAATTTAAAATGCCTACAATCCCTTCAATCACCAAAAGTACAAGGAACAGAGAAACCATAGAGGCTGCAATCAGTTTCATGCGCAGTTTTTTTATCATGTCAGTTCCTCCAGAGAATATCCCGCATTTCTGGTTGCTTTGATCTGAACGTTCGCGTGGAGTGCCGATAATTTTTTTCTCAAATAAGAGACATATACCCAGACCACATTTATTTCCGCTTCCGTATCGTAGCCCCATATTTTTTCCAAAAACCGTTCGGAAGAAATCAGCTGATTTGGATTGCACAGCATAAGCTCCAGCATTTGAAATTCTTTATTTGCCAGACGAAAGCTCCCCATAGACGTAGAAAGCTCAAAGGTTGCCCGATCCAATGTGATATTCCCCTTTGTCAATTTCGAGTTTGCCTGCGCGGTCTGTGTCCTGGTGATCGCCCGGATTCTGGCTAAAAGCTCTTTGGTGTGAAACGGCTTCGCCAGATAGTCGTTTGCCCCGGCGTCCAGCCCCTCCACCTTATCATCCACCTCTGACTTCGCTGTCAGCAGCAAAACCGGAATCAGGCTTCCCCGTTCCCTCACCTTCTTTAGCACGGTAAGCCCATCCACCTTTGGCATCATAATATCTAAAATCACGGCGTCATAATGATCCATTTCCAGATAATCCAATGCACACTGTCCGTCATAGACCGCATCCACGGAATAGTTGTTCCGCTCCAGAATTGCCACCAGCGCTTTTGATAACGCTTTTTCATCCTCCGCCAGCAATAATCGCATGTTGCCTTCCCCCTCCGGTCAGATTTCTTTTTATCATAATAGCATAAACCCGGTTTTGCCGCACCCGCCGCCTGCTGCGGCATACTCTTTACACCGCTTGTAATCCTCCGGCGTGTCGATATCCGTTAACTCCCACGGGGAGGCCGCCTCCACAGGACGCACCTTCCCAGGAGCGTCCTTCAGCAGCCATGAGCCGCCCTTCCCCTGCGGGAGCGCGAGCAGCCCCCTCTCATAGACGCCGCCAAACAGCACCGGAGCGCCGGCCCTTCCCCCGTACGCAAGCCGCACGACCGCATCCCTCTCCCCGCACTCCGAAAATGTGAGCAGCATCGTAAGAAGCGTCTGGCGGCTTAAAAACGGCTGGTCCGACAGACAGAACATATAGCCCGCAGGCGCATGCTTCTCCCCAAAGCGCTTCTTCAAAAACTCCACGCCCAGCCGGATCGTATCGTTTCTTCCCGGAAAATCGTGCAGGACACACGAAATCCCCCGGTCCCTGCAAAGCCGCTCAATTTCTGCGTGGCGCGTCACGACCACGCGGTGGGCAAACACCTCCTTCGTCTGCTCCAGCACATAGTCGATCAGCGCTTTCCCGTTCAATTCGGCAAGCAGCTTGTTTGCGCCGAAGCGGTTTCCCACGCCTGATGCCATAATGATGCCGCCGACCGGTAAAAACGGCGCGTCCAGATCGCACACAAACGCGTCCCCTCGCTCCCGCAGCCCATCCAGAAACGGCGTGCTCTGCTTTCGCAGCACCGCCAGCACACGCTTTTTTTCAAGCAGCGCATACACGGCATCACAAAAAGGCGCGCATCCGCCCTCCACATAGCCGAGCTCGTCGATGCACACCCACTCATCCAAATCAGGCCGGGCCGCACAGCGCAAAAGGGCCGCGCACCCCAGCCCTGTAAGCCCTTCGGGGGACGGGCGCATACAGCCGCCGGTTTCCTGCGATTGCTTTTGCTCCTCGTACACGCCGATCACCGCCCGACACCCGCTTTCGTTTTCCTCCAGAAAAACGGCCTCCCGCCGCACGGCTTTCGTTGTAATGCCCGGCAGTCCCGCGCTCTCCCCGGTCAAAAGCTTTCCCAGCCGCTTTGCCATCACGCTTTTGCCGCTCCCGCGCGTCCCGGTTAAAAACAGATGTCTCTTTTCACTGCTCCGAAAAGACCTGACGATAGATTGCGGCGTCAGCCTCGTAGCAGGCGTCCCGATAAGACTCATATTTTCTCAAAAACTCCTTTGCCTGCGGCGTCAGATAGCTTCCGCCGCCGCTTTTTCCTCCGATCACCTTTTCGGTGAGCGCAAAGCCAAGCTCACGCTCCGCGCGTCTGACCATCGCAAGCGCCTTCGTGTAAGCCATGCCCATGCCGTCCGCCGCCTTTTTCAGCGAGCCAAGCCGTTCCACCCCCATGAGCAGGCGGTACGGCCCTTCCCCGAAAAAACGGTTTCCCGCATCGTCGTACAAGTAAACCCGAACGATTGCTTTCATTTGCCTTCCTCCTTGCCTTCCTCCTCCCATAAAAGCGCCAGCCGCTTTCGGCCGTCTTTCCCGCTGCACGCCGCCAGCGTGAGCGGGCCGTAAATCTCCCGCAGCGCATCCTCCATCTCGCGGACGCCGTCTGACGCAGGGCTCAGCCTGCCGACAACCTTTCCGTTTTTCAGCAGCAGGATCCGGTCGCAAAATTCCAGCGCGAGCATCGGGTCGTGCAGCGAGAGGACCGCCGCTTTTTTCTGTCCCCTTACCAGATCGGCCGTTCTCTTTATCATACCATAACGGTTCGGGAAATCAAGCGCCCCGTCCGGCTCATCCAGCACGAGCAGGCGCGCATCCTCCACGCTCAGCCGCGCCAGCAAAACGAGCCGCTTCTGTCCCTCGCTGAGACTTAAATAATCCCGCTTCTCCATGTTCGCAAGGCCGACCGCCCCAAGCGCTTCCCGTGCCTGTCCTCGCTGCGCCCTGTCCGGCTTTTCCAAAAGCCCAAGCACCGGGTTAAATCCCATCAAAACGACGTCCAGAACCGGGATGCCGATGGAAATCCCGCTGCGCTGCGGGACATAGCTCACCGTGCGCGCAAGCTCCC
>CAMTZV010000220.1 GCA_947086625.1 uncultured bacterium
AGACAGTGCACGTCGTCCGACGTAAAGGTGATGAGATCCGGATGGGCCGCGTAAAGCCCCTCGAGCATCTCTTTTACATAGTTTTCAGGCCGGTTAATTATTTTTTTCATAGAATAAATACCTCAATCCGCTTTCTTCTTCTCGTTTTTTGCAGCCTCTTTTTTTGCGAAAATCTCCTTGAAGGACTCCGTGTAGGGCGCCCGCGCGATGCCGTACTCCGTGATGATGCCCGCGATCAGATCGTTGTCCGTCACGTCGAAGCACGGGTTGAACACCTTCACGCCCTCGGGCGCCATGCGCTCCTTATACCACATCTCGGTCACTTCCTCCGCGGGGCGCTGCTCGATTTTGATATCGGCGCCCGTCGGCGTATTCAGATCGATCGTGGAGGTAGGCGCGCACACGTAGACGGGAACGCCGTAGCGCTTTGCTACCGTCGCCACGACGGACGTTCCGATCTTGTTCGCCGTATCGCCGTTTGCGGCCACGCGGTCACAGCCGACAAACACCGCGTCCACCCATTTGTTTTTCATGACGGTCGCGGACATGTTGTCGCAGATTAAGGTCACGTCCAGCCCCGAATCGTACAGCTCAAACGCGGTCAGACGCGCGCCCTGCAAAAGCGGCCTCGTCTCGTCCGCGTAGATGCGGAAATTGTAGCCCCGCTCCTGCCCGAGATACATCGGGGCCGTCGCCGTGCCGTACTTCACGGTCGCGAGCTTTCCGGCGTTGCAGTGCGTCAGAAGGCCGTCGCCCGGCTTGACGAGCGAGAGCCCGTACTCGCCGATACTCTTGCACACCCAGACGTCCTCGTCGCGAATTTCCACCGCCGCATCGTGCAGGATTTTCACGATCTCATCGACCGGTTTTTCTTTGTTCGCCTGACACACGCTGTCCATGTGGTTTAGAGCCCACGAGAGGTTCACCGCCGTCGGGCGCGCGCTGTCGAGATAATCCTTCGCCTTTGTAAACTGCGGGTAAAACTCCTCCCACGTGTCGGCCTTGATCTCCTTTGCCGCCAGATAGATGCCGATGGCCGCAGCCACGCCGATCGCCGGCGCGCCGCGCACCTGCAGCAGATAGATCGCGTTCCAGATGTCCTCCTGCTTCGTCAGCTCCAGCATTTCCATCTCATACGGCAGCTTCGTCTGGTCGATGATGACGAGCGCGTTTTTCGCGTCGTCAAGCGCCACGGTCTCATAATCCATAATGGATTTCTTTTTACTCATTCTCCCTCTCCTTTTTGTCAAAACTTTGCGATTGCATCCTCGATTGCCCGCCGGTAATCCGCGCCCGACGTGAACCGGTCCCGGTTCATGATGTAGTTCTTTGCAAGCGTCACGATGATCCGCTCCGCGCGCGCCCGCTTTTCCTCGTCGGCGATCGAGGTGATATCCTTGTTGTTCGCCATGCCGTCGATGCGCCGGATCGATTCCAGTCCCGCAACGCCTGCCGTATCGGAGAGGACGGTTCCGAGGTAGTGCTCCAAAAAGCCCTCGGTCTTCGCCATCGTATCCGTCACGTGCTCCCGGAACGCGGCCTTGAACTTCACGATAAACTTATCGACGATCTCCTCGATACAGTCGATGACCCAGCCGCAGAATTTCTCCTTTTCGGCGGCGTCCTCGATCGTCGCATCCCCGTTCGCCCACGCAAAGAACATGTTTGCAATGATATTTCCCACGTCGTAGCCCATCGGCCCGTAGAAGGCAAACTCGGGGTCAAACACGTATGTGTGCTCCTTGTTGATAAAAATAGAGCCCGTGTGCAGATCGCCGTGGATTAGGGCCTGCGCATTGTTCATAAAGTCGAATTTGAGCTTCGCGGCCTCCAGATGGAGCGCTTTGTCGTCGTAGAGCTCCTTTTTGATAAATTCCGCGTTCGGGGGAAACACATTGTTTCTATGATTGTAATCAATATACGGCTCGCTGTAAACAAGATCCTCGGAAATCTCGCACAGATCGGGGTTGATGAACGCCTTTACGTTCTCCTTCTTCTCCTTGTGATTCATCACCACATCTGTCGAGAGCAGGAGGGAGTTTACAAGAAACGTCGAGATGTGCTCCGCAAACAGCGGGAAAATCTCGTGGTTGATGAGCGCCGTGCGCATCATCGAATGCCCGACCATGTCCTCCATCAGCATCGCGCACATCACGCCGTCGTAGAGGTACACCTTCGGCACAAGCCCGGGCGCGGCCTGCTCCTGAATGCCGAGAATCTTCGCCTCGATCCTGCCGCGGTCAGTGGAAAGCTTCATGTCCTCATTGATGCGCAGCGATTCGCCCGCCTGCTTGATGATGATCGATTTTCCCGTATCCTCATCCTTTAATCGGAACACATAGTTTAAGTTTCCGTCCCCGATCTCCTTACAGCTTAAATTCGCGCCCGCCGGAAAGAACTGCAGCTTCTCCTCGACATACTCCGCGATATCATCCACCTTCATCAAAAAATAATTGTCAAAACGTGACATACGCCTCACTCCTTTTTATGTATTCTGTAGCAGCCGACGACGGCTGCGCGTTTTATTTTTAATCCTGCTTCTTTAATCCTGCTTTTTTGTCGCATACGCCGCGATCAGCGCAAGGCCGAGCACCGCGCCCTTGACTGCGGGCAGCACATAGAACGGAACCGCCATGATCGTCAGGCCGTTTTCGAGCGTGGACACAAGACACGCGCCGATCATCGTGCCGATGGGATTCGGCTTTTCCGCGCCGCCGACCGTGCGTCCCACGAAGACCGCCGCCAGCGAGGGCATCAGGTAATCGTCACAGCACATAACCTGCGCGGAGCTTCCGCGCGACGCCACTAAAATGCCCGCAATCGCGATGAACACCGCCGTAATCATACCCGCCATGTAGCGGTATTTCGTCGTGTTGATACCGGAGAGCTTCGCCGCCTGCTTGTTTCCGCCCATCGCGTAGAGGAAGCGCCCCTGCTTCGTGTAGTTTAAGAAAACGTGCGCTGCAAGCACGCATGCGAACATGATAATGATGATCCACGGCGCGCGCCCGAGTGCCGAAAAGCCTTCTGTCAGCGCCGTGCGCGCCGGCTGTGTGTGCCACGACGTCTGCATACCGGTGGACACCGCGCCGCCGCCGATGTACCACTGGCCAAGCCCCTGATGGACAAACATCAGCGCGCACGTCGCCAGCATATCGGGAATCTTGCAGACGAGGATCAAAAACATCGTGAGCTGATAGAGCACGAGCGTCGCGATGATCGTCACAAGGATCGACACCGGCACGGAAAGCCCGAACCACAGAAACGACGACACAAACACATACGCCGAGCAGCTCGCAAGCGTCGCCGCGGACATGTCAAAGCCGTCCGGCGCCATCGTCACCGTCGCCGCGATCGCAAACACGGTGTTGATGGACATCGCCCGCAGAATGTTGACCATATTGCTCGACGACATGAACGCGCTGCCCTTCGTCGCCGTAAACAGAACAAAACAGAGCGCCAGTGCGAACACGGCCGCCCAGCTCACCAAAAAACGGCTCAATTTAAAATCTTTTTTCTTTGCTGCTTCCATTTTCATTTTCCTCCGCTCTCTCATGATCCGGCAGGCGCTGCATCGTTTCGCTCGCCGCCGACCGCATAGTACATGATCTCGTCGTCGCTCGTCTTTGCCGTCTCCAGCTCCGCCATGATCCTTCCGCTGTACATCACATAAATCCGGTCGGTCAGAGACAACAGCTCCGTGTCCTCGCACGTCGCGTAGATCACGCCCTTGCCCTTCTTTGCGATGTCGTTGATCAGGTGAAAGATGTCCTGCTTGGCCGCCACGTCCACGCCCTTTGTCGGCTCGTCAAACATGTACAGCTCGCAGTCCGCCGTCAGCCATTTTCCGACCGCCACCTTCTGCTGGTTGCCGCCGGAGAGGTTTTTCACCGCCTGACGGATCGACGGCGTCTTGATGCCGAGGCTCTTTACAAAGCGGTTCGCGTTTTCGTTGACCTTCTGCCGGTTGACAAACGACGCCACGCAGAACTGTCCGAGCGCCGCCGCGGAGAGGTTGAACGCGACCGTCTCCTCCACGAGAACGCCCTCCTTTCTGCGCTCCTCCGGCACAAAGGCGATGCCGCCCTTTACCGCGTCGGAAGGCGTTTTAATCTTCATCTCCTTCCCGCCGAGCGTGACCGTGCCGCCGGTCTTTTTGTAGGAGCCGAAGATCGTCTTGCAAAGCTCCGATTTTCCCGCGCCCACAAGCCCCGCGATGCCCACGATCTCTCCGGCCTTCACGTGGAAGGAGACGTCGTTGACCTTGCCGTCCGCCCCGCTCAAATGCTCCACGCGAAAGAGGTCTTCGCCGATTTCACAGCGCTCCTTCGGAAAGCTCTCCTCGAAGGA
>CAMTZV010000221.1 GCA_947086625.1 uncultured bacterium
CGGGGCGGCGGTAAGGACAACATCACCGTCGCGATCATTGAGATATAGACGTGGATGACGGGAACAAAAAATGCCGGAGGGAAACATGAGAGACAGAAAGCATGCGTTTGAGGTGAGAAAGATATGGTAGAGATCGGAGCATTTATCGCGGACCGCTATGAGATTTTGGAGAAGATCGGAGCCGGCGGCATGTCGGATGTGTACAAGGCGAAGGATCAGGTGCTCGGCCGTTTTGTCGCGGTGAAGGTGTTGAAGCAGGAGTTTGCGGAGGATGTCAATTTTGTGACGAAGTTCCACACGGAGGCGCAGTCCGCGGCCGGCTTACAGCACCCGAATATCGTGAACATTTACGATGTGGGCAGCGAGGAGCATGTGTACTTTATCGTGATGGAGTATGTGGAGGGCATCACGCTAAAGACCTACATCGAGAAAAAAGGGCAGCTCAACTACAAAGAGGCGATCAGCATTGCGATCCAGGTGGCGCGCGGCATCGAGGCGGCGCACAACAACCAGATCATACACCGGGATATCAAGCCGCAGAATATCATGATCTCCCACGAGGGAAAGGTGAAGGTGACGGATTTCGGCATCGCGCGGGCGGCCACATCCAACACGATCCATTCCGATGTGATGGGAAGCGTCCATTATACCTCTCCGGAGCAGGCCAGAAACGGCTTTGTGGACGGAAAGAGCGACATCTATTCCCTCGGTATCGTCATGTATGAGATGGTGACGGGGCGCGTGCCCTACGACGGAGACACAACGGTATCCATTGCGATCCAGCATCTGCAGGAGGAGATGATACCGCCCTCGGTCTATGCGGAGCAGCTTCCGATCAGCCTTGAGAAGATTATTTTAAAATGTACGCAGAAGAGCCAGGACCGCCGTTACGTCTCGATGGCCGATCTGCTTGTGGACTTAAAGCGCGCATTGATGGATCCGGACAGTGATTTTGTTGTCATTGACAGCGCGGCGAGCCAGGCGAAGACGACCGTGATCCGCGAGGACGAGCTGCGCGGT
Source organism: uncultured bacterium (assembly GCA_947086625.1). Classification (GTDB taxonomy): domain Bacteria; phylum Bacillota; class Clostridia; order Lachnospirales; family Lachnospiraceae; genus W0P33-017. The sequence continues at coordinate 1,021 of CAMTZV010000221.1, forward strand.
ATCAAGGAGCAGTCGCAGCGGAAAAATTATGCGGCTGCAGAGCGGCAGTCGTCGCGCACAGCCTATGAGGAGGACGGCGAGTTTGAGGATGAGGACGAGGACGAGGAGGACGGCGGCTTTTTGAATCCGAAGATGGAGAAGGCGGTCACGATCCTCGGTATTGTCACGGCGGTTATCATTATTATCATCATCATTTATCTGATCGGCAGCATCGCCGGCCTGTTCGGCGGACACAAGGACGAAAAGGACGACGAGCCGGAGGATAACCCGATCGAGGACGAGTCCGGGAAGATCGAGATGATCGATTTAAAGGGCAGAAATTTTGACGATGCAAAGAAAGAGCTGGAGGATATGGGGTTAAAGCTCTATCAGTCGGACACGGAGGAGTCCGAGGAGTATGAGGAGGGCGAGATCATTTCGCAGGACATCGAAAAGGGCGAGATGGTTGATGAGGGAACGACCGTGCGCGTCGTTGTCAGCAGCGGAAAGGGCGTCAGTGAGGTATCCGTCCCGAATGTCACAGGCTACACGGATACGGCGGCCATTGGGATGCTGCAGGATGCCGGACTCGACTACACGAGGGAATATGAGAGCTCCGACACGGTGCCGGAGGGGACGGTCATCAGCCAGTCGCCGGAGAATGGGACAATGGTGGAGACGGGCACAAAGGTGACGATCGTCGTGAGCCAGGGCAAGGAGTCCGTGACGGTGCCGGATCTGCGTAAGAAAACGGAGTCTCAGGCGCGCCAGGCGCTGACGGACGCCGGCCTTACGCCGGGAACGGTGACATCCGAATACAGCGACGAGATACCGGAGGGACAGGTCATCAGCCAGAGCGAGGTCGCGGGAAAGACCGTCTACAGCGGTACGACCGTCAATTTTGTCGTCAGCCTTGGAAAGAAGGAGATACTCTACAGCTTCCGTGCGAATGTCAGACTGCCGGAGGACGATACGGTGGTCTCCGCGAACATCCAGCTTGTGGCTGCCGATGGGACCGTGCTCGATACGTGGCAGAACGTATCGTCGGCTTCGTTTCCGTTTTTGATTGAGGTGCGGAATATGAAGTACGAGAGCGGCACGCTCGTCATCGAGTGGGTGATGGAGGACGAGGAGGGCAATGTGACGACCAGCACGCAGAACGAGCCGGTTACGTTTAAAAAGCAGGATTAGTCCGGGGGCTTCTGACGTATGCAGGGAAAGATCATAAAGGCAATTTCCGGGTTTTACTACGTCCATGTGGTGGAGTCCGGAGTCTATGAATGTAAGGCGAAGGGTATTTTCCGAAAGCTCGGCGTAAAGCCGCTTGTGGGGGATATGGCCGAGATCGACGTGACGGACGAGCATGAGCGGGAGGGAAACCTGACCCGCATCCTGCCGCGAAGGAGCGTGCTCGTCCGCCCGGCGGTCGCCAATGTGGACATGGCGCTCATCGTGTTTGCGCTGGCGGAGCCCGATCCCCATTTTAATCTGCTGGACCGCTTTCTGGTGCTCATGGGAAGTCAGGGCATCCCCGTGTGCATCTGCTTTAACAAGTCCGAGCTGGACGGGGACGGCCGCAGAGAGCGCTTCGCGCGCGATTACACGGGCTGCGGCGCGCCGGTGGAATTTATCAGCGTAAAGAGGGACGAGGGCATCGAGCGGGTCATGGCGCATCTGCGCGGGAAGACGACGGCGATCGCGGGGCCCTCGGGCGTCGGAAAATCGTCTCTGATTAACCGCTTACAGACCGACGTCTGCATGGAGACGGGCGAGCTCTCAAAAAAGATCCGGCGGGGGAAGCAGACAACGCGCCACACGCAGCTCATCCATCTCGGGGGCGGCTCCTACATTATGGACACGCCGGGCTTTTCGTCGCTGTATCTGCCGCAGATGGACAAGGAAAAGTTACAGGGTTGTTACGACGAGTTTGCGGCGTATGAGCCGCAGTGCCGCTTTATCGGGTGCAGCCACATCAGCGAGCCGGACTGCGGGGTGAAGCGGGCGCTGGCGGAGGGCAAAATACCGCGGCTTCGCTATGAAAACTATGTGCAGCTCTACGGGGAGCTAAGCGACCGGGAAAAAAACAGGTACTGACTGCCGGCATGGACGCTGCGGGGGTTTGGAGTGAAATGAATGAGCATAAGATTTTGATCGTCAGCGGCGGCGGCATCGACGATGCGCTTGTGCGCGGGCTGCTGGGCGGAAACGAATACAAAACCGTCATTGCCTGTGACGGCGGTACGGAGTTTTTCCGGCGAAACGGCTGCGTGCCGGATCTCATCGTCGGCGATTTCGATTCCGCGAGGGCCGGGACGATTCAATTTTTCAAAAATAAGGGGAACGTGCGCGTAGAGCAGTTTCCGCCGGAGAAGGACTGGACGGACACGGAGCTGGCCGTGCGGCGTGCGCTGGAAGATAAGCCCGCGCACATCGACCTTGTGGGGGCGACAGGCAGCCGCATCGACCATCTGCTCGGAAACGTGCAGCTTCTGGCGCTGGCCTTATCGCGGGGCGTACCGATGTTTCTTTGGGATGCGCACAACCGGATCCGTCTGCTGGAAAAGGCGTGCGTTATCACAAGGGAGGAGCAGTACGGCGATTACGTGTCGCTGCTTCCCTTTGGGGGGACCGCGTACGGCGTGACGTTAGAGGGTATGAAATATCCGCTGCACGGGGCAACGCTTACGCCCGACATTACGGTCGGGATCAGCAACGAGATCGTGGATGAGCAGGCCAGGATTTCATTTTCGCAGGGCCGGCTTCTGATGATAGAGGCAAAGGACTGACAGGTAATCGGAAGGGGGGATTTCGATTGGATCGAATCAGCGGTTTTGCAATGGAGGAAATCGTTAAGGGAATACCGGGCGGCTTTTTCATATACGAGGCCAACGAGGAGGGAACGCTCGTCTACGTCAACGACGAGGTCGTACGCCTCTACGAGTGCGGTTCACAGGAGGAGTTCATGGAGCTCACCGGGGGCACCTTTACCGGGATGATCTATGAGCCGGATGTGGAACGGGTGCAGTCGTCGATCTCGCTGCAGATTCGTGAGAACAGGCGCGGCATGGATTACGTGGAGTACCGCATCTGCACGAAGACGGGGGAGGTCCGCTGGGTGGAGGATTACGGGCATTTTGCGCGCAACAGCAAGGGCGACGGGCTCTTTTACGTGTTCATATCGGATATCAGCGGCCGCATTGAGGACGAGATGCAGCAGAAGCGGCAGATGGAGCTGCTCGCCGAGGAGCGGCGGCTGCTCCAGCGCGCGCTCGAGAGTACCATGCGCTCCTATATGGAGATCTACATGATCGATTTCGTGCACAACGAGTACCACATGATCTATCC
>CAMTZV010000222.1 GCA_947086625.1 uncultured bacterium
CGTACGTACAGGTGTGAGAATCCGCGCCGATCACCACGTCGCCCGCCACGGTCAGTCCTTTTTCGGGCAGAAGCGCATGCTCGATGCCCATCTCCCCCACATCAAAATAATTAGTAATCTCATTTTTGCAGGCAAATTCCCGCACACATTTGCAGTGCTCGGCGGACTTGATATCCTTGTTCGGCACAAAGTGATCCATCACAAGCGCAATCTTGTCCCTGTGAAATACACCCTCCACGTTCATCTTCTCAATCTCATGAATCGCCACCGGAGAAGTGATATCGTTGCCCAAAACAAGGTCAAGATCCGCCTCGATGAGCTGTCCGGCCGCCACACACTCTAACCCCGCATGCGCAGCGAGAATTTTCTGCGTCATTGTCATTCCCATGCTCGTATCCTCCTTTTTGATTTATGAATATCGGCTCAGCCATATCCGTTTTGGCTCACTTTCGTGAGCAGCGGAACGGCTAAACGGCTTCTTAATATACTTGCTATTCTAGCACACATGCGGTTATAATAGAAATACATCATATACATATTATCCATAATTTTTAGTTATATCGATACTATACACGGCTGCCTTTTCTCCCTGTGGGGGAAAAATCGCGCTCACAGAAAGGAACGTCATGAACCGAAACCTCTCCTCCTACCACATTTTCTACGTCGTCGCAAGCACCGGAAATATTTCAAAGGCCGCGCGCGCTCTCTACATCAGCCAGCCGGCCGTCAGCAAATCGATTCAAAAACTCGAAGAATCCCTCGGCTGCACCCTCTTCGCCCGAAGCTCACGGGGCGTCACGCTCACCGAGGAGGGCGCGCTTTTTTACGAGCACGTCCGTTTCGCCTTTGACGCGCTCACAGCCGGAGAGGAAAAACTCAGACAGTCGCTTGCGCTTGGCGTCGGGCATCTGCGCATCGGCGTCAGCTCGACCCTCTGCAAGTTTGTTCTGCTGCCCTACCTGAAACGTTTCATCCACACCCACCCGCACATCCGCATCTCGATCAGCTGCCAGTCCACAAACGAGACGCTTCAGATGCTTGCGGCGGGCCAGCTCGATCTCGGGCTTGTCGGAAAACCCGAGCATCTCAGGCACCTGCACTTTGATTTTGTGGAAGCGGTCGAAGATATTTTTGTCACAACCGAAGAATACCTGCGCAACGTCCGTCTGCGCGGCGTCGACGAGGCCCACGTTTTCGAGCACGCCACAATGATGCTGCTCGACAAAAACAACTTTTCCCGTCAGTACATCGACCGCTACCTTCTGCTCAACCAGATCGCACTCTCCGACGTAATCGAGGTTTCCAACATGGACCTGCTCATCGACTTCGCAAAGATCGGCGTCGGCATCGCCTGCGTCATCCGCCGCTTCGTGGAATCAGAATTGTCGACGGGGACGCTGATCGCCCTGCCCCTGCCCGCTCCCGTGCCAAAGCGCGAAATCGGGTTTGTGTATGCGGACACCCCCGCGAAAAATCATGCGCTGGAGGAGTTTCTCGGATTTTGCCGGGAGTGCGGGGCGGGGATGTGTTAATCAAAGTCTGCAAGCTCACAGAACCATGAGCAGCGTTCCCGCGCCGATCAGCACGCAGCCAATCAGTGATTTTGCCGTAAATTGCTCGTGCAGGAAGACAAAGGCAAGTACAAGGGTAATCACGACGCTCAGCTTATCGACCGGCACCACCTTAGAGGCCTCGCCGATCTGCAGTGCACGGTAATAGCAGAGCCATGACGCCCCGGTAGCCAGCCCGGAAAGAATCAGAAACGTCCAGCTTTTCTTACTGATCTCCGTGATACCGCTCTGGGCTTTTGTCAGAAAAACCATGCCCCACGACATGACGACAACCACGACCGTCCGTATCGCCGTGGCAAGGTTCGAGCTGACACCCTCTATCCCGACCTTGGCAAGAATAGATGTCAACGCCGCAAACAGCGCCGAAAGTATTGCAAACAAAAACCACATCTGCACCATCCTCCTCTCACAGATCCTTCTCCATTTCCTCTTCCAGAAGATTATAATATTTATGCAGGCTTTCTACAAGACGTTAAAAGACCTTAGCCTCAAAATCGTAATAGTTCAGCCTGCGCCATTCGCAGAGGCGCCCATGGCGCTTTCCCGCTGCTGACGCAGCTAACTCTGCTCAAACCTGGCGCTCCGCTCATCGTCTGCGTCATGTGCTTACTCATGCAAGCATGGTTCGCACATTTCCTGGACGATGGCTGAACTATTACTCAAAATTAAGCGGCACAACCCCGGCAATCGGGGCTGTACCGCCTGATCTGAAATGACTTTTTTATCACCGCAAACCCTGCACGATCCGGGGTTTGGTCCGGTAAATCAGAAAACGACACAAACTACTGTAACAGCGAGAGAACGCCCTGTGTGGACTGGTTCGCTTGTGCGAGCATGGACTGGCCCGCCTGCGCGAGAATGTTGTTCTTGCTGTACGTAACCATCTCCTCCGCCATATCGGTATCGCGGATGCGTGACTCGGCCGCGGTCGTGTTCTCGACAACGTTGTCAAGGTTTGCGATCGTGTGCTCCAAGCGGTTCTGGACTGCTCCGAGCGCGGATCGCTGCTTGGAAATCTTTGCGATCGCATCTGAAATGGTGTCGATCGAGCTTGTCGCATCCTTCTCGGTCATCAGACCCGTTCCCTTCAGGACATCGACGCCGATTCCGCCGGCAGACATGCACTCAATCCTGACGCCGATTTTATTGCTCGTGTCGGACTCGGAACCAACGTGGAGATTAAACTCCAAAGGATCCGCCGTCTTTGATTCTTTCCGGTCTACCTTGACGTATGTCTCGATCTGCTCCGCGCCGATCTCTACTATGTTTCCGTTCGCATCCTCTCTTCCAATGCCGCCCTTATAAGCGCCGTTATCGAAAAAGTTTGCAAGATCCTTTTCATCAATCTTCTTATTGGCGTTTGCAACATCCACCAGCGGATTTCCTGCAACCTCAAAATAGTCTCCCAGCTCTGCTTCCGAAATCACCTCTGCCTGTAACTGATCGCCATATTCGTTACCTGCATCGGAAGGCTGCTTATAGAGCAGCATTCCCTCCTTGTACTTTATGCTGCCGTCCTCGCCGATCTCTACATATTTGTCGATCTCGCTGGTCGTTGCAGGGGGAGCTGCAGGAGCAGCTGTTCCTGTGACAAGCGTGGTTCCATCGGCCACGGCAGTTCCCGCGCCGCCGTTGATTCCTGCCTGATTCACCGTATCGGCAGCAGTTTTAAAAGCGGTATTGGCCTTTGCCGTTACCGTTCCATCAGCCGCCACATCGAAATATGTGGCAAGATCAGCATCCGTTGCGATTTCGTTGTAAGTAGTTCCGCCATCTGCACTGCCCCAGAACTTATTGCCTGCACCGATTGCCGCTGTATTCAGAGACATAGACCCTGCCGCTGCCGCCTCGCCCTTCACAGCGTCCGTCGCACCTGCCGCATATGCATCCTTACCCGCGATCAATCCGAGCTTTCCCTCCTGATCCGCCTTGTAGGCATCCTGGATCGCATAGCTGGCTTTCATGGTTGTCTTCTCCGTGCCCTCTGCGCCCTTCAACAGATAGATCTCGTTAAACTTCGTCGTCTCCGCTACGCGGTCAACCTCAGTTACCAGCTGGTCGATCTCGTCCTGGACAGCCTGTCTGTCATCCTCGGACATCGTGCCGTTTGAAGCCTGTACTGCCAGCTCGTTCATGCGCTGTAACATAGAATGAACCTCGGTCAGAGCGCCCTCGGCGGTCTGTACGCAGGAGATACCGTCCTGTGCATTGGTGGAAGCCTGATTCAGTCCCTTGATCTGCTTTCTCATCTTCTCGGAGATCGTAAGCCCCGCCGCGTCGTCCGCCGCACGGTTGATCCGGTAACCGGATGAGAGACGCTCCGCCGACTTTGCCTGCTGTCCTGTCGTGATGCCAAGCATTCTGTTCGAGTTCATTGCTGTCAAATTGTGCTGTACTACCATAATTTTACCTCCATGTGATTGTGTTTGCGGGATTCCGTTCCCGCATGTATAATGGTTTTTAACCGGACAGATATCTCTTCTCTGCCCGTTGTGCCGCCCGCATACCGCCGCAGGTGATCACCCTCGCGACGCGGGCATTGTGTATAACAACGCGAGGCCCCCGGGATAAGCCCCGCATTATTACCTACTCCGCCGCTCTTCTGCGGTACTGCTCGCGCTTTTCGCGCTTGATGATCTCGACGATCTGATTTTGCGCCTCCGCGGAAATCCCCGCCTCCGCCTGATAGGGTGAGGGCGCTTTGTCCTTCATCGCCGTATTCCTCACAATGTTCATCTCCTTTGGCGCGCCCACCAGAAGGTGGAT
>CAMTZV010000223.1 GCA_947086625.1 uncultured bacterium
TCCTTTTTCACCAAAAGCTCCGCACATGCATCCAGCACACGCCGGTTTTCCAGAATAATCTCCTTTGCCTTCGCGTAGCACTCGTCGATGATGCGCTTAATCTCCGCGTCGATGGAGCTCGCCACGCTCTCGCCGTAGCCGCGTGTATGCGCCAGATCACGGCCGATGAATACCTCATCCTCGTCGTTGTCGTAGTTGATGAGTCCGACCTTCTCGGACATGCCGTACTTCGTCACCATCGCCTTTGCCATCGCGGTCGCCTGCTTGATATCCTGCGAAGCGCCTGTCGTGATGTCGTCAAACACAAGCTCCTCCGCCACACGCCCGCCGAGATCGACGATGATCTCCTGAAGCATCTTCTTTTTGGAGTTAAACATCTCATCCTTTTCAGGCAGGGGCATCGTATAGCCCGCCGCACCGCTTCCGGTCGGGATGACGGACACGGTGTACACCGGCCCGACGTCGGGAAGCACGTGGAACAAAATCGCATGGCCCGCCTCGTGGAACGCCGTAATGCGCTTTTCCTTCTCGGAGATGACCTTGCTTTTCTTTTCTGCACCGATGCCGACCTTTACAAAGGCCTCCTTGATATCGTCCTGCACGAGGAAGCCGCGGTTTCTCTTCGCCGCAAGGATCGCGGACTCATTGAGCAGGTTCTCGAGATCCGCCCCGGTAAAGCCCGCCGTCGTCTGCGCGATCTGCTCCAGATCGATATCCTCCGCCAGCGGCTTGTTCTTCGCGTGTACCTTTAAAATCTCGCTTCTGCCCGCCACGTCCGGCCTGCCGACCGTTACCTTCCGGTCGAAGCGTCCCGGGCGCATAATCGCCGGGTCTAAAATATCCACACGGTTTGTCGCCGCCATCACGATGATCCCCTCGTTGACGCCGAAGCCGTCCATCTCCACCAGAAGCTGGTTCAGCGTCTGCTCGCGCTCGTCATGTCCGCCGCCCATACCGGTTCCGCGGCGTCTCGCCACCGCGTCGATCTCGTCGATAAAGACGATACAGGGCGCATTGCGCTTCGCATCCGCAAACAAATCTCTCACGCGGGACGCGCCCACGCCGACAAACATCTCCACAAAATCCGAGCCGGAAATGCTAAAGAAGGGCACACCCGCCTCGCCCGCCACCGCCTTCGCCAGCAGCGTTTTTCCGGTTCCGGGAGGGCCCACGAGCAAGACGCCCTTGGGGATACGCGCGCCGAGCTTTGTGTACTTGCCGGGCGCACGCAGGAAATCGACGATCTCCTCGAGCTCCTCCTTCTCCTCCTTCAAGCCCGCCACGCTGTGAAAGCCGATCTTCTTGTCGCTCTCCGTGCTCATGCGCGCGCGGCTCTTGCCAAAATTCATCATCTGCGCGTTTCCGCCGCCGCCCGCCTGATTGTTCATGATCGTAAAGAGAATGAACATCGCCGCAAACACGAGCAAAAGCGGAAGCAGAGAGGTCAGCCAGCTCTCGGACGGCACCTTCTGCATCGCGTAGTTTGTAAACCGGTATTCCTCCATCAGATCGATGACGCTTTGCGTATCGAATACGTAAAAGCTCTTCTGTGACGAATCGGAGAGTGTCGCCGTCACGGTTCCGGTCGGGATATCCCGGCTCGGCTGCACATTGACCGCCGCCACCTTTGACGCCTCCAGATCCTGCTCAAAAATCGATATATTATAGTCGCTGGTGCTGCCGCCGCCCGTCCCGAAAATGAACCACAGGAAGACCACAACAAGGATCAACACAAGGTAGAGCACGGCTCCTCGGTAATTTCGTTTCAAGATAAACCTCCTTCGCTTCCCTTATCGCTAATCAAACTTCACCACGCCGATATAGGGAAGATTTCTGTATTTCTGATCGTAATCCATTCCATAGCCCACCACAAACTCGTCGGGAATCTGGAATCCCATATAATCCACGGCAACCTCTGCCACGCGCCGCTCCGGCTTGTCGAGCAGAGCGCACAGCTTCAGCGACCTGGGATTTCGCTGCTTTAAATTGTCCAGAAGATAAGAAAGCGTGCGCCCGGTGTCGATGATATCCTCCACCACAAGCACATTCTTTCCCTCGATGGACGTATCCAGATCCTTCACGATCCGCACCACGCCCGACGACTCCGTTTGCGCACCGTAGCTCGAGACCGACATAAAATCCAGCGACACCGGGATCGTGATGCGCTTTGCCAGCTCGGTCGTAAAAAATACACCGCCCTTTAAAATGCACAGCAAAAATACGCTCTCGCCCGCATAGTCCTCGCTGATCTGCCTGCCGAGCTGCCGGATCTTTGCATCCACGTCTGCCTCAGAGATCAATTCGCGAATTGTTTCACTCATCTTCTTTTCCTCCGCTCACCTGTACTTTTAACACGGTTGTTGTGTTTTTATCCACCTCGTATTCGTCGCTGATCCGGTAGCCGATGACCCACATGACATGCGCCCCGTCCGCTAAAAGCAGCAGATTGTCCCGCTCCTCCCTCGGAATTTTCGCATTGACCATGTAGCGCGACAGCTTCTGACGATGACCCGCCCCGTCGATTACGAGGTAATCTCCGCCGCGCCGCCGCCGGATCTGCACATTATCTTTTATTTTATCATAGTCAAACCATTTCGTATACTTTTTTTTGGAAATTTCAGTCAGGTCGAACTGTGTGAGCACCTCCATCCGCACCTGGCCGGGCAAAATGCGCGCCGCTTTCGCATATCCCTGCGCGGGAAGCGCCTGAAAATCTGTCCCACAGCCCCCCGCGGGAAATGTCTGCAAATCCGTCTCACAGCCCCCCGCGGGAACTGCCTGTATATCTGCCTCGCCGCCTTCCGTCGGAAACACCCCGCGCGTCTTCCCCGCAGACAGCGTCACGCCCCCATAGACGCGCCCGGCACAGCACCCTCCCGGCAGATGCAGCACGCGTCCCACCTGACGTGAAAACAACTCCACGATCAGCTTCACATGATGCGCACCAATGTCCCGCGACGTAGTGCAGGCCATGCACAACGCCTCATAGACCACCCGCCGCTGCAAAAGCGAATGCTCGCGCAGCAGCCCCTCCGCCAGAAAAAGCGCGCCGTCTGCTCTGCAGCCCACGTAGATTCCATACGCCCGGTCGGTCTGCTCCCTCAGAAAATCCTCGGTTTCCTGCATCCGCTCCGCCGTCTCGCACAGATGGCAGGCCGCCTGCGCGTTCATCTGCGCGAGCACCGGAACCACCTCATGGCGGATACGGTTTCGCGTATAGTCCGTCAAAGCGTTCGTGGCATCCTCCCGCCAACAGACGCCCTCTGCGCGCAGGAAGTCCTCAATCTCGTCCCGGCACACGGCAAGCAGCGGACGAATGATGCGCCCCCGCTTCGGCCGCATCCCGCCAAGCCCCCGCACGTCGCTGCCCCGTATCATCTGCCAGAGCACCGTCTCCGCCTGATCCTCCCTGTGGTGCGCCACCGCGATGCGGACATGCCCTGCTGCCCCGTCCGCCGCCCGGCCCACTCGTGCCGTCTGATCCGCTGTCTCATCCGCTGCCCCGTCCGCCTGTGCCGTCCGATCCGTCTCCGCCCGCGCCGCGCACCGCTCGAACGCCTCATAGCGCAGCACACGTGCTGCCTCCTCCAGCGAAAGCCCCCGCTCCTTCGCACCGCCCACGGCATCGACGTGGACGACCTCGCACGAGACGCCCCGCGCGGTGCAGAACCGCTCCACATACGCCGCATCCGCAAGGCTCTCTCCCCCGCGGATGCCGTGCTCCACATGGACGACGCGCAGCACAAACGGAACGCGCTTTCGGTATGCCAGCAGCGCCATGAGCAGGCACATGGAATCCGCCCCGCCCGAAACGCCCGCAAGCACAAGATCGCCCGCCGCGATCATCTCGTTTTCTTCTATATATAAGAATATCTTTTGTAACAACCGCTCTCCCATTGCCCCTCATCCTATTTTTCCCAGATACCCGCCACCAGCACGGTCATATCGTCCTTCACCCTGCCCCCGGTAAAGAGCGTCACCCGCTCCAGGATCTGCTTTGCCATCTCGTTCGGATTGGATGCCTGAATGCTCTCCAAAATCTCACACATCGTCTGCTCGGGCGAGGGCACCCGCAAATGCTCCAGTGCCCCGTCTGTCATGAGCACTACATAGTCGCCGCCCGTTACATGCGAGCTGCGCGTCTCGATGCACGCCTGCATCTGCGCACCGACCGGGAGATTCGCGCACGGGATACACTCGACCTCAAGCCCGCGTTTGATAAACGCCGCCGCCGCTCCGATTTTGTAAAACGAGACGTCCCCCTGATACAGATCCACCTCGCAGATATCCATCGTCGAGTAGGAATCCTCCTGATTGTGCAGCACGCAGGCAGCGTT
>CAMTZV010000224.1 GCA_947086625.1 uncultured bacterium
CTATTTCCCGTCCGGGCAGTCCACGATCACGCCGTCCTCGTCCCAGAGGTCGTGCCAGTCGTTTGCGCCCTCCCACAGGAACACCTGCCCCTTTACGAGGCGGTTGCCCTTTTCCAGCGTCGCGATCTTTGCCATCTCCTCATCGGTGAGCGGGTCGCCGTCGCACGTGCTGCCTATATTGCTCTCGTACTCCATCTCATGTACCGAGAACGGGATCGGGATCTGGCCGCGCTGCACCGCCCATTTCAGGGAGATGACAGCCGGGTGGCAGTTATGCGCCTTTGCGATCTCCTGCATCTCGGGCGTCTGCATATCCGCGATGTCCTCGGGCATCATGTCACGCTCCGGCCGCTGCGGAGACCCAAGCGGCATAAAGCCGACCGGCTGGATGTCGTGTGCCACGAGGTAATCGAACAGCTCCTGCTGCTGGAAGCACGGGTGCAGCTCCATCTCGCACATCGCGGGCTTGATGCGGCAGAGCGGAAGCACTGCTTCAAGCTTCGGGATCGTCATGTTCGACATGCCGATCTCCTTCACAAGGCCCATGTCCACGAGACGCTCCATCTGCCGCCACGTCGCCATAAAGCGCTCTACGGAAAACGGCTTGGAATCAGGGTTTCTCGAATCCACGTCGCATCCCGGCGCATGGTAGTTGGGGAACGGCCAGTGGACGAAGTACATGTCCACGTAGTCGAGCTGCAAGTCCTTTAAGCTCTTTGCGAGCGCGATCAAAACATCGCCCTGCCCGTGCATGTCGTTCCACACCTTTGTCATAATGTAGAGATCCTCGCGTTTGCACAGGCCGTCCGCGAACGCGCGCTTAAATACCTCGCCGATCTGATCCTCGTTGCCGTAGCACGCCGCGCAGTCGAACATGCGGTAGCCCGCCTTAATCGCCCCGTACACGGCGTTACTCACCTGGTCGGGTGTGAAACGGTCGGAGCCGAACGTTCCCATACCCATGCAGGGCACTTCCTTCCCGTTGCTCAGTCTGATCTTCGGCACATTTGCCGGATTTACTGCTGTCATGAAATATCCTCCTGTTCATTTATAATATATGGTTTTCGGTTTCTCAAAGCAATTACAGCCGCCGGATCTCAATCTGATCCATCAGCGCTTCCATGTCCGCCCGCTCAAAATAGCCGGTTTCCTCTCGCATCGCGCTGGCCGCCGAGGTCGCAGAGGCGAAACGAAGCGCCTCCTCATGTCTCATGCCGCGCGCATAGCCGACGGCAAAGCCCGCCGTCATGCAGTCACCGCAGCCGACCGTGTTCACCGCGTCGATCCTCGGCACGATCGCCTGATAGACGCCCTCCTCCACAAACATGAGGGAGCCGTCCGCGCCGAGCGAGATGACCACGCGCTCGATGCCGCTTTTTTGCAGGGCGATGCCCGCCTCAACCAGCTCCTCGCGGTCAGAGATCTTCCTTCCGGTGAGCAGCCGGATCTCATCGATGTTCGGCTTTACCATGTGCGGTTTCGCCTTCACCGCTTCGGCAAGCAGCGCCCCGCTCGTGTCCACGATCACCTTTTTCCCGGCGCGCTTTGCCATCTCCACGAGCTTCGGATAGCAATCCGTCCCGATGCCCTTCGGCACGCTGCCCGACATTGCCACGACGTCACATTTCGGCAAAAGCGCATCGAATTTCAGATAAAACGCGCGCTGCTCCTCCTCACTCACCACGACACCCGGCTCCAAAAACTCGGTCTGTGTCCGGTTTACGGTGTCAAAAATGTTGATACACGAGCGGCTCTCGCCGTTCACCCGCACAAAATCCGTCGCCACGCCCTGCTTTTCGACCGCCTCAACGATGTACTCCCCGGCATGCCCGCCGACAAAGCCGGTGGCAAGCACCGCCTCGCCCGCAATCGTCGCGGTCTTGGAGACGTTCAGCCCCTTGCCGCCCGCCACGTAAGCGCATTCCTTCACACGGTTGACCTCGCCCACCTCATAATTTTCAACGACATACCGCTTATCAATGGCGGCATTCAGTGTCACTGTCAGTATCATAATCTACGCCTCGCTGTCAATCAAAATCTTGCCCTTGACCGTCCCCGGTATGAGAAATTTTGCAAAGGCCGTGTCAATCCGGCTCAGACCGATCGTTTCAAAGATGAACGAATCATCGAATTTCAGCTCGCCGGTTCCGAAATAGTGTGCCACCAGCTCCCACTCATGCCCCGGGAACGGCGCGGAATAGCTCATCCACGAGCCGGTCAGCTTAAACTCCTTGCGGTTCATCTGCTCCCACTCGTCCACCGTAAAGGAGAGCTCCCGTGTCGGCGTTCCGATAAAGCAGACCTCGGCTTTGTTGGCCGCGAGCTTAAAAGCCAGCTTCATGGTAACGACATTGCCCGCCGTCTCAAACACATAGTCAAAGCCCCGTCCGTCCGTCAGCGCGCGCGCTTCCTCCAGAAAGCCGTCCTTCGACGTGTTGACACCCGCCGTCGCGCCGAGCCGCATCCCAAGGGACAGCCGCTCATCCAGAATATCGAACACGACGACCTTTTTCGCGCCGAAGATCTTCGCCCACTGCATCGTCATCATGCCGATCGTGCCGCCGCCAAGCACCGCGACCGTTTTTCCGCCCCGAAAATCCGTGCGCTCCAGCCCGTGCAGCGCCACGGTGGCCGGCTCGAAAAACGCGCCCTTCTCAAAACTGACCGAATCGTCAAACTTCACGACATTTGCCTGCGGCACGCACACGTACTGCGCATAGCTTCCAAACGAGTGTGAGCCGATAAAATCATAGTGCTTGCACAGCGAGTAGTTGCCCTTCTGGCAGTCCTCGCACTTCATGCACGGGACGAGCGGGATGCCCGCCACGCGGTCTCCCGGCGCGACATTCGTCACGCCCTCCCCAACCTGCTCCACCGTACCGGAAAACTCGTGCCCGAGCACGATGGGCGTATAGTGCGCTGTCCCCTCGTTGACGCGCGGCAGGTCGGAGCCGCAAATGCCGGTATACTTCACCTTCACCAGCACCTGGCCTTCCCCCGGCACCGGTTTTTCAATATCCTCGTAACGGATATCCTTCACGCCGTGAACGACGCCTGCTTTCATGTTCATCGTTTTATCCCTCTTTCTGAAAATACAACCAATTACTTTTCTGTTTTATGACATCAGCTTCCCCAAATGATACAATTCATCCGGACATATATCCTGTCCATCCGGCCAAACAACCGTAAATCCGTCTGTGGAAACACGTTTAAAATAGTCCATAGACCGAAGCTGTCCATACCATTCGCCTTTTATATATGGTTCAACGTCAAAATACTTTTTTTCGCCATTATCAAATACGACTGATATCTGATAAGCACAGATCACTTCCACCTGAATTGCGGTTGGCCTTAACATCTAAAACACCTCCATTCCTAACGTAACGGCTCAATCTTGAAATAACCTTCTCCATGGCACAATAATTCCCAATTCGCTTTTAATTCGTCTTCATGAATTGCTATCCACGCTAATAAAAGTTTCGTCTGTTTGTTTGGCAAATTCCCCTCTAATATTTCTCCATCTATCCCTACAACAATTTCATCGTCTCCATATAAAGCATGTACATGCGGCTTATTATGTTTTCCACCTTTTTCGCTTTGCATTCGCACAATGATTCCAAAAAACATGGATAATGCGGGCATTCAAACACCTCCATTTTTATTTCCTACAATTCCGCCCCCTGCTCAAACACCGGTGTCAGCGCCTCCGAAAGCGACAGATACAGCTCCATATATTTCCTGTACTGCTCGTGCCGCTCCATATCCGGCTCCTGCGTGCGGGTGATGACGATCGTCTCCTCCAGAGCCTCCGCAAAGCCGCCGTAGAGCCCGACGCCAACGCCCGCGAGGATCGCCGCGCCAAGCGTCGTGGCCGTGTCGGATGTCGGAACGTGAATCGTCTTTCCGGTCACGTCCGCCTTGATCTGCGTCCACAGACGGCTGTTGCTCGCGCCGCCCATCGCCACAAGCTCTCCCACCTTCGCTCCGGCCTCCGCCGCCACACGCAGATTGTGCTCCAGCGAATACGCCACACCCTCAAGCGTCGCACGCACGAGATGCCCCTTTGTCCGGTCAAAGCCAAGCCCGTAGTAGACGCCCTTCGCGTCCGGATTCCAGATCGGCGAGCGCTCGCCCGCCATGTACGGCAAAAAGATCACGCCGTCGCTGCCCGCGGAAACCGGCTCTGCCAGCGCCGTCAGCTCGTCGAACGAAAGCCCCTGGCCGAGCTCCTGACGAAACCAGCGCAGCGCCCCGCCGCCTCCGACCGTGCCGCCCTGCAAGAGCCAGCGGCCCGGTACGACATGCGGACTCAAAATCAGCTTCGGGT
>CAMTZV010000225.1 GCA_947086625.1 uncultured bacterium
TTCCTGGCGGAGAGCCTGAAAGATATGGGTTATCCCATGCACAAGAAAAAGTTTGCCACCTACATGGAGCACTTGCTGGACCTTGGGCTGGTGGAAAAGACGGGAATCTACCATTATCCATACAGAATCGTGGCTTCCAGGGAGAAATTGCATGATGTGGAAAATATGTTCATCATGCTAGGGCAGACTGGCGGTATGCCCGAGATGGTTTTCGAGTATATTTTGAAGAAGAACGGGATCGATCCGGCAGCGGACTTAAACATCGATAAGAGCATCGATTTCGGCTCGACTGCGGCCGCGTTTTCAGGCGGGCAGGGGGATTTCAGCGTCGAATTCGAACCCGGTGCCACTGCCCTTGAGCAGGAGGGCGACGGCTTTGTTGTGGCTTCCCTCGGCGTAGACAGCGGCTATGTGCCCTACACCGCTTTTTCTGCGAAAGACAGCTACATGAAAGAGCATCCAGATGTTATCAGGGGATTTGTAGCCGCCCTCAAGAAAGGCGTGGAGTATGTGACAAGCCACGAGCCGTCGGAGGTTGCGGAGCTGATCGCGCCTCAGTTCCCGGATACCGACAAAGAGACGATGGCGACCATCATCAAGCGCTATGCCGACCAGGACACATGGAAGCTGGATCTTGTCTTTGAGAAGGACGCCTATGAGCTGCTTTTGGATATTTTGGAGGAGGCAGGACAGCTCACCGAGCGGCCGGAGTATGAGAAGCTTGTGACGATGGAATATACAAAATAGTTCAGCCCGCGCCATTCGCAGAGGCGCCTGCGGCGCTTTCCCGCTGCTGGCGCAGCTAACTCTGCTCATAATCGGGCGCTCCGCTCATCGTCTGCGTCATGTGCTCATCCATGCGAGCATGGTTCGCACATTTCCCTGACGATGGCTGACCTGTTGCCATAAAATTAAATTTCTGGTTGAACTCTGTCCACGGGTATGCTATAATGCACCCTAGGTATGCTGAAAGGAGCGAGAAAAATGAAGCATGTTCAGACATTAAATACAAGAAAGTTACAGAGTACAGTAAAGAAGGGCGGCTGCGGCGAGTGCCAGACATCCTGCCAGTCAGCCTGCAAGACCTCATGCACCGTTGGCAACCAGACGTGCGAGCAGTGCAAATAATCGATACGAAAATGCTTTAAACAGAAGACCGTTCGCGCTGCGGACGGTCATTTGTTGCCGTTCAGAGCCAAGGCAATTTGCATGGAATACAGACATCATGCTTGCATGAATGGCTGTATTGCTGCAAATTTCTTTGGCGGATACGCCACAGCTCGGAAATCCGCAGGATTTTCGGGCTTGGCTCTGAACGGTGGCGCGGGCTGGACTGTTATGGCAACACGCACAGAAAGGAACAGGCAGTGATTCACCAGTATGAGAACAACGGCTTTCGCATCGTGCTGGATGTAAACAGCGGCGCGATCCACGTGGTGGACGAGCTGATGTACGAGGTGCTCGCGCGCTACGAGCGCGAGACGCCGGAACAGATAAAAGAAGGGCTGAGGGGGCGTTTTTCTCCGCAGGAGCTGGACGAGGCGTTTGCGGAGATCCGGGAGCTGATCGGGCAGAAAGCGCTCTTTACGCCGGATGAGTACGAGACATACATCGAGGGGCTTGGCAAAAACCGGCCGACGGTGGTAAAGGCATTGTGCCTGCACATCGCGCACGACTGCAACCTCGCCTGCAAATATTGCTTTGCCGAGGAGGGCGAGTACCACGGAGGGCGCGCGCTCATGAGCTTTGAGGTCGGGAAAGCGGCGCTCGATTTTCTGATCAGAGAGAGCGGGAACCGCAGGAACCTCGAGGTCGATTTTTTCGGCGGCGAGCCGACGCTTAATTTTCAGGTTGTAAAGGATCTGGTCGCCTACGGGCGCAGCCAGGAGGAGCAATATAATAAGAAGTTCCGCTTTACGCTGACGACAAACGGCGTGCGTCTGGACGATGAGATTATGGAATTTGCCAACCGCGAGATGGACAACGTCGTCCTGAGCATTGACGGGCGAAAAGAGGTTCACGACCGGATGCGGCCGTTTCCGAACGGCTCCGGCAGCTATGAGCTTGTCGTCCCGAAATATAAAAAATTTGCGGACAGCCGGAACCAGCAGCGCTATTACGTGCGCGGGACGTTCACACATCACAACCTCGATTTCGCGGAGGATGTGAAGCATCTGATGGATCTGGGCTTTCGGCAGGTATCCGTGGAGCCGGTCGTTGCGCCGGACGAGGCGGACTACGCGATCCGCGAGGAGGATCTGCCGCGGCTTTACGAGGAGTACGACAGGCTCGCGTGCGAGATTTTAAAACGGCATAAAAACGGGGAAGATTTCAATTTCTTCCATTTTATGATAGATTTGGAGGGCGGGCCGTGTGTGGCGAAGCGGCTCAGTGGCTGCGGCTCGGGCACGGAGTACCTCGCGGTGACACCGTGGGGCGACCTCTACCCCTGCCATCAGTTTGTCGGCAACGACAAATTCTGTATGGGGAATGTGTTTGACGGGGTAAAGCGGCAGGACATTGCAGACGATTTCAGGTCGTGCAACGTCTACTCGAAGGAAAAGTGCAGAAGCTGCTTTGCAAAATTTTACTGCAGCGGCGGATGTGCGGCGAATTCGTACAATTTCCACGGCAGCATTCACGACGCCTACGACATCGGGTGCGCGCTTATGAGGAAGCGCGTGGAGTGTGCCATCATGATTCAGGCGGCGCTTGCGCAGGAGTAATTTTGTTCGGGGCACCGAACATGAAAAATATATTAAAGAGAGGAAAAAACATGTCATGAAGAAGAACAAGAGCATGGGGATTCTGGCCGTCGTGCTGGTGGCAGTCGTAGCGTTTTGTTATTACGCTTCGATCATTCTTTCAAGCACGGGCAGAGGCGCGGGACAAAATATTACGCTGGGCCTTGACCTCGCGGGCGGCGTGAGCATCACCTATCAGGTTGTGGACGAGGACGCGACGGCGGAGCAGCTGAGCGATACGCGCTACAAGCTGCAAAAGCGTGTGGAGGTTTACAGCACCGAGGCGACGGTTTACCAGAGCGGCGACGACCGCATCTGCGTGGAGATTCCGGGCGTCACGGACGCAAACGATATTTTAGAGGATCTGGGCACGCCCGGCTCCCTGATCTTTAACGATCCCGACGGCAATACGTTTATGACCGGCGACGACGTAGAGGACGCGCAGGCGGGTACCTACGAGGACAACACCGGAAACAGGGCATTTTGCGTGGATCTCGTGCTGAGCGACAGCGCGGCGGAGACGTTCTCCGAGATTACAGGTGCGAACATCGGCAAAAACCTTCCGATCATCTACGACGGCGAGGTTATCAGCAATCCGGTCGTCCAGCAGCAGATCAGTCAGGGCACGGCGCAGATCAGCGGTATGAGCAGCTTCGAGGAGGCTGAGATTTTAGCGTCCCAGATCCGTATCGGTTCCCTGTCGCTGGAGCTTCAGGAGCTGGAGTCGCAGGTTGTCGGCGCGCAGCTCG
Organism: uncultured bacterium; assembly: GCA_947086625.1. GTDB lineage: Bacteria > Bacillota > Clostridia > Lachnospirales > Lachnospiraceae > W0P33-017. Next base: position 3,494 of record CAMTZV010000225.1, read on the forward strand.
GCGCAGAGGCGATGTCCTCGGCGCTGAAAGCGGCGTTAATCGGCCTTGTGCTCATCATCATCTTTATGATCGTATACTACTGGATGCTCGGCGCGGCGGCGGCGATCGCGCTCGTCATCTACTCGACGCTGACGATTGCGGTCATCTACTGGTTTGACATTACGCTGACCCTTCCCGGTATCGCGGGTATCATCCTCGGAATCGGTATGGCGGTCGACGCGAATGTTGTCATTTACGGGCGTATCCGCGAGGAGCTTGCGGCGGGCAAAAGCGTGTACAACGCGATGCGCGACGGCTTTAAGAAGGCATCCTCCGCGATCATCGACGGAAACGTGACGACGCTCATCGTGGCGGCGATCCTGATGTGGAAGGGGTCGGGCACGGTGAAGGGCTTTGCCTACACGCTGGCGATCAGTATCCTGATCTCGCTGTTTACGTCGCTGTTTGTCACAAGGTATGTGGTCTATTCGTTCTACGGCATCGGCATCAAGGATCCGAAGTATTACGGACAGGCGAAGGAGATGAAGACGATCGGCTTTACAAAGCGCCGTCCGGTCTTTTATATCATCGCCGTGGCATGTATCGCGGCGGGCTTTATCGGCATGGCCGTCCACAATGCGAACGGCGACGGCGCGCTGAATCTGAGTCTTGAGTTTGCAGGCGGCTCCTCGAACACCGTCTACTTTAACGAGGAGTATACGCTTGAGCAGATCGATGCCGACATGGTTCCGATCGTTATGGAGATCACGGGAGACTCGGACGTCTATGTCCAGAAGGTTGCGGACAGCAACGGCGTTGTGTTTAAGACAAGAAATTTAAGCCTTGA
>CAMTZV010000226.1 GCA_947086625.1 uncultured bacterium
AGACAGCGTCGTGAGCTTTCTGTTCGAACCGCGTGTGGAGGGGGAGGGGGACTCCTTTGCCGTGGAGGGTTTCTGCGATTTTTATGACAGGCCGATGGAGCTGCTCTCGAAACTGATACGTGCGCGGAATCAGGGGATCATCAAGGAGGCCCACATCGGATTTTCCATCCGAAATACGCCTGATCTTGTGGAAGAAAACGCGTTCAGCGAGGGGGAATACATGCTGCTCGTCCGGCTGGGGCTGTTTTTGCTCGGACGAGAGCAGGAGGGAGGCAGCCAGTGCCTGTTTCTCATGGATGAGCCGGACGTCTACCTGAACGAGCACTGGAATATCGATTTTGTCTCCATGATACACAGAATTTATGAAGAGGCGGAGGCAGAGCACGAGATCGTCATCGCAACCCATTCCTTCCTCATGCTGACCGACGCGTTTCCGAACCAGCTGTATTATTTCCAGCAGAGGCAGGGACAGGTGACGTGCTTAAACATCCGCGCCTCCACCTTTGGCGGAAGCCGAAACGAGATTATGGAAAGGCTGTTTCTGACCGATAGCTCGGTGGGAACGTATTCCTGCAAAATGATTGAGCAGATTCTTGCCGAGGTGGACGATATCCGACAGCTCGAGGACTATCTGAGCCATGTGGGCTCCGGATATTTACGGCTGCGCATGTTGGATAAAATACAGCTTTTAAAGAAAAATGAGGATTGAACATGTTTTTATCGGTAAAGTGGGCCGCATGTTCCGACGTTTTGAACCGGGTGATGGATATGATTCGGACGGTTTTGGATTACTCGCTGAACATGCTGACGCCGGAGCCGGATCTGGAAGAGTTGTCATTGCTTGTGGAGCCAAAGCTTCGGATCTTGCTGAAAAAAGAAAAAATACGCAGAGATGTAGAGGCGCTGTTTGCGCTGACTTATCCGCAGCGCGCGGAGGCGGCTTTGATCTTTGCAGGCGACAGGGCCTTTGCGGATCACATTGATGATACGGCCTACGGGCTGCATCCGTGCCTGCCGGCGAATGATGAAGCGGACGGGTCGCTGGCGGTTCTGGGCAGGCTGTGCAATGACGTGTACGACAGCATCAGGGGCGGGCTGCCGGGGCAGAAGGATTTGTTCAGCGTTGCCATGCTGCAAAGGGAGTATGAGGAAGCAAACGGGGAAAACGGGAGAGTGTGTCCCGTCTGTGTCAGGGAAAACCTGTTTGGCATCGGAGAGGGGGAGGTGGATCACTACTTTCCCCGAAAACAGTTCCCGGCGCTGGCGCTTCATCCGTACAACCTGCTTCCGGTGTGCCGCGACTGTAACGGCCCGCGGGGGAAGCACACCAAAAGCCCGGTGGATGCCTCCGACGCCGGTCCGGGTGAGTTGCGCACCGTTTTTTTGCCGTATCTGCGCCCCGGAAAGGACGAGATCGCGTTTGCGGTGTCGGAGGATGCTTCGCGCCATATTGTCATGAAGCCCGGGCCCGGTGGGGATGCAGGCACGGAAAAGCGGATTGTCAACATGGAGCGCCTGTATGATCTGGGCAGACGGTGGAGCCGGGTGTTTCCTTACGTGTATGAGGACGTAAGGGCAGAGCTTAGCCGTGCTGCGGCGCAGGAGGGGACGAGGGGCGGGCGGCTTGCCCGGCTTCGCACAATCCTGCGGGCAAATGCCGACAGCACGAAGGGCCGGAGGGATTTTATCAAAGGCGTTTACTGCGGTTGGCTTTTGGAAAAGAGCGATGAGGAATTGGAGGAGCTGTTTTTGGACGGTGGGGCCTGTGACGAGGTAACGCAGGAGAAACCGGAGGAATCGCAGCAGAGGAAAGGAACGTTTATGCAGTACACATGGAATGACATCGAGCAGCACGTTTTGTCCTGCACCTGCTGCCCGCTGTGCCGGACGAGACGCCGCCCGGTCATGGGGCGCGGAGACCGCCAGGCGGACATTATGCTGATCGCCGAAGCGCCTGGCGGGCAGGAGGATACGCAGGGGCTCCCGTTTGTGGGCAGCTCCGGGGAGGTGCTCGACCGCCTGCTGAACGACTGCGGGCTGACGCGGGAGGAGATCTACATTACAAATATCATCAAATGCCATCCGCCCGGCAACCGCGACCCGCTGGAGGAGGAAAAGCAGGCGTGCTTTCCGTATCTGAAATACGAGACGTTTCTTTTGAAGCCCGCGATCATCGTCTGCCTTGGACGCGTGGCGGCGCAGCGCATCATCGCGCCGGATTTTAAGATTACGAGGCAGCACGGCACGTGGACGGTCCGCAAAAACTGTGCGCTGACCGCCACCTGGCATCCTTCAGCCCTTCTGCGGGACCCGTCGAAATATGAGCTTGTGCTGGAGGACTTTCGGGAGATTGTGCGAAGGCGTGACGCGCTGAAATGTCCCTGATGAAGCAGGGCGTGGGGGAGACAGCCTCCGGGATGAAGCCGGCGCAGGAAACGGGACAATGTGTGCAGCGTGCACACCACAGGAAGCCCTTCTTCGCGTAAAATGAGATCAGAACCGATCATCATTTTTCTAAGGAGGCAACTATGAATCGAAAAAAATTATCTGCACTCGCGCTTGCCGGCGCTTTGGCGCTCGGCCTGTTAACCCCGGCGCCTGCCGCGGCGGCGGCGAACAAGGTCGTGGAAATCCCGGTAAACTTTACGAACACCGACTGGGGTGAGAAGGACGACTGGGATACTTCATCTAAGACGGATCTGAACCTGTGGGGGCTTGGCGAGGACGCGGCCTATGCCGGAAGCTACGACGTCAGCTTCAAGCTGTATGTGCCCACATCCTACATCAGGGACGGATCCGCGATCAATATAAGCGGAAATCTGAACTTTGACGCGGAGGTAGCGCCGGACGACTGGAAGGGCGCCGGCTGGATGGACTTTAGGAGCACGGAGCTTCAGTCAAACGGGGAGATGACCGTCTGGAATGAAGAGACGCAGAAGGACGAGCCCTCCGATTGCGCGAGCGTCAAAAAGACCGGCGGCTACTATGTTATCTCCTATCAGGGGAAAACGATGGGCGGGCTGCAGACGAATGAAGAGACAGAAGCCGACGTCACGAAGGCCGAAAAGGTGGGCGTAAGCTTCAACCTCGCAGTCAAGGGTATGATGATCGACGCCAGGGGCGCGGTCTATGTGGATGATATCAAAATTACCGCGGCCGGCGGGACGGTTGTGATGGACGAGGGCTTTGACTCCATAAAGAGCTTAAAGGATCACGGACAGACCGTTTTTAACTCCAACTATGACGAGGAGGGCGCGCCGCTTACGCTCACGACGCTGCCGGACACGACGGTTAAGACGCTGACGGTTGCAAAGAAAAAGCTCACCGTAAAGGTCGGCAAAAAGGTAACGATCAAGGCCACGGCAAAGCCCGCCGCGAAGATTACCTACAAATCCTCCAACAAAAAGATCGCCGCGGTAAACGCGAAGGGCGTCGTCACCGGAAAGAAGGCCGGAAAGGCAACGATTACGGTAAAGGCAAACGGGAAGAGCGTCAAGGTGGCGGTGACGGTGAAAAAGTAGTAAAACCGCTATCTACTATGTAATATGTGAAATAATTGATGAGACGGGCAAGCGGATCTGCTTTCCGATGCTTGTGTTTAGAAAATAAAAGTCGCTGTGCCATAGCCCGGCAGGCCGTTGCGCAGCGATTTAGTCCAATTCCGGGCTGAACTGCTGCCAATATGTGTAACAGTTCAGCCCGTGCCATTTGCATAGGCGACTGTCTCATTTCCGGTAATGACGTTTTTATCCATGTCATAGCCGGCCAGTTGAAGCTTTTGTGCTAAATCTCTCTGGGAAAGGCCGCCCGGCTCTGCAAGCGCTTAAGCGTGGAAGAGGATCCTGAATTTCTAGCCTGTTGACGAATTATCAATCCGCTGACCTTTATCAGCGATTATCCTCCTGAAATCCAGGAGGAATACTATCGTTCGCAGCAGAAGGAAGCGACGAAAAAAACAATTGCAAATATCAGGAGAATCCGTCTCCCCGGCACAGAGCATATGGAAAAGGAATACCATCAGAAATGGTTCCATGTAAAAGTAATGCTGCCGATGCTCCCGGTGTTTGCAGTGGGCGGCGTGGTAAGTGCTTTTTTGATGACGTGGCTCTGGTAGGAAAAAGGAGAAGGGTACCGCAGTCAGCCCTGTGAGCTATGAAGCGTTAAAGATGCTGGCGGCGGAAGCGTGAGAAAAATGAGCTTTTGTTGAAGTCTGATGTTGTATCATAATACTTGACACTTCCGCTTCACGGATTTATAAAATAAAGAAGTGAAAATGGAGGTCAGGAAATGGCACAGAAGAAAGTTT
>CAMTZV010000227.1 GCA_947086625.1 uncultured bacterium
TGACTCCGGCGCGATGCCGTTTGCGCAGCACCACTATCCGTTTGAAAATAAGGAGCTGTTCGAGCAGCAGTTCCCGGCGCAGTTCATCTCCGAGGCGGTCGACCAGACGCGCGGCTGGTTTTACTCGCTCATGGCGGAGTCGACGCTGCTCTTTGGCAAGGCGCCCTACGAGAACGTCATTGTGCTTGGGCATGTGCAGGACGAGAACGGCCAGAAGATGAGCAAGTCCAAGGGCAATGCCGTCGACCCGTTCGAGGCGCTCGAGAAGTATGGCGCGGACGCGATCCGCTGGTACTTCTATATTAACAGTGCGCCGTGGCTGCCGAACCGCTTTCACGGGAAGGCGGTGCAGGAGGGCCAGCGCAAGTTTATGGGCACGCTCTGGAACACGTACGCGTTTTTCGTGCTGTACGCGAACATTGACAATTTTGACGCGACGAAGTACGCGCTTGAATATGAGAAGCTTCCGGTTATGGACAAATGGCTGCTCTCAAGGCTGAATACACTCGTGAAGACAGTGGACGAGAGCCTCGAACACTACCGCATCCCCGAGGCGGCGCGCGCGCTGGACGACTTCGTCGACGAGATGAGCAACTGGTATGTGCGCCGCAGCCGCGAGCGCTTCTGGGCGAAGGGCATGGAGCAGGACAAGATCAATGCCTATATGACGCTCTACACCGCGCTTGTGACCGTGGCAAAGTGCGCCGCGCCGATGATTCCGTTCATGGCGGAGGACATTTACCGCAATCTTGTCTGCTCTGTCGACGCGTCCGCGCCCGAGAGCGTGCACCTGTGCGATTTCCCGGCGGCAAACGAGGCGTGGATCGATGCGGAGTTGGAGAAAAATATGGACGCGGTCTTAAAGATCGTCGTGATGGGCCGCGCGTGCCGCAACTCGGCGAACATCAAGAACCGTCAGCCGATCGGACAGATGTACGTGAAAGCGCCCGAGGCGCTGTCCGATTTTTACACGGAGATCATCGCGGACGAGCTGAACGTGAAAAAGGTGGCGTTTTCGGATGACGTGAGCAAATATACCGACTACACGTTCAAGCCGCAGCTGCGCACGGTCGGCCCGAAGTACGGAAAATATCTCGGACAGATCAAGGAGGCGCTCGCCGCGCTTGACGGCAACGCCGCGATGGCACAATTAAAGGCAAAAGGGAGCATAACCCTTGACAGCGTTTCTCCCGATGTTGTACTATCAGAAGAGGATTTACTCGTTACAATGACACAGATGAAGGGCTACCAGACCGAGGGCGACAACAACGTCACCGTCGTTCTGGACACGAATCTGACCGACGAGCTGATCGAGGAGGGCTTTGTGCGGGAAATCATCAGTAAAATCCAGACGATGCGCAAGGAGGCTGGCTTTGAGGTCATGGACCGCATTCATCTGTCCTATGCGGCAGACGGAAGGGTGGCGGATATTTTTGCTTCCCGCGGGGATGCGATCTGCGCCGAGGTGCTGGCGGAGTCTCTGACGGCGGGTGCCGTGAGCGGACACGCAAAGGAGTGGAACATTAACGGGGAAAAGGTGACGCTTGGAGTGGAGCGTATATGAAACGCACAGCCGCATATGGAAAATTGACGCATGGCGCCAAACGGCCGGCGCGGCGGAAGCGGTGGTTTCCGGGTTCAGTAGTTCAAAGAGGAGGAACGCAGATGACAAACGAGATTTTCAGGAAAGAGGATTTTATTAAAGAGGTTAAAAATAATGTAAAGAGCCTGTTTCGCAAGGATCTTGCCGAGGCGAGCCAGCAGGAGATCTATCAGGCGGTAAGCTATGTGGTAAAGGAGGCGGTCATCGACCGCTGGCTTGCCACACAGAAGGTGATGGAGGCGGAGGATCCGAAGACCGTCTACTATATGTCCATGGAGTTTCTGGTTGGCCGCGCGCTCGGCAACAATCTGATCAACCTCTGCGCATATAAGGAGGTCAAGGAGGCGCTTGAGGAGATCGGTCTTGACCTGAATGTGATTGAGGATGAGGAGCGGGATCCCGCGCTTGGAAACGGCGGACTGGGACGCCTGGCGTCCTGCTTTATGGAGTCGCTGGCCACACTCGGCTATGCGGCCTACGGCTGCGGCATTCGCTACCGCTACGGTATGTTCCGCCAGAAGATTAAGGACGGCTATCAGACCGAGGTGCCGGACAACTGGCTCAAAAACGGATATCCGTTCGAGCTGCGCAGGCCGGAGTATGCCTACACGGTAAAATTCGGCGGCTATGTGCGCGCCGAGCATGACAACGCGACCGGAAAGACGCGCTTTATCCACGAGAACTATCAGACGGTCCTCGCGGTTCCGTATGATATGCCGATCATCGGCTACAATAATAATGTCGTAAACACGCTCCGGATCTGGGATGCGGAGCCGGTCGAGTGCTTCCAGCTCGAGTCGTTTGACAAGGGTGATTACCACAAAGCGGTAGAGCAGGAGAACCTCGCCCGCAACTTAGTCGACGTGCTCTACCCGAACGACAATCACGTACAGGGCAAGGAGCTTCGTCTGCGCCAGCAGTATTTCTTCGTTTCGGCCAGCGTACAGCGCGCGCTTGCAAAGTTTATGAAAAACCATGACGATATCCATGACCTGCCGAAGAAGGTGACGTTCCAGATGAACGACACGCATCCGACGGTGGCGGTCGCGGAGCTGATGCGTATTCTGGTGGACGAGTACGAGCTGGACTGGAATGACGCCTGGAAGATTACGTCTCAGACATGCGCCTACACCAACCACACGATTATGGCGGAGGCGCTTGAGAAGTGGCCCATCGAGATTTTCTCCCGCCTGCTTCCGCGTATTTACCAGATTGTCGAGGAGATCAACCGCCGCTTCATTTTGCAGATTCAGGCGAGCTTCCCCGGCGACCGGCACATGATCGAGAAGATGGCGATCGTCTATGACGGGCAGGTCAAGATGGCGCATCTGGCGATTGCGGCGAGCTATTCCGTCAACGGTGTGGCAAAGCTGCACACCGAGATTTTGAAAAATCAGGAGCTGAAGGAGTTTTACCAGCTCTTCCCGGAGAAGTTCAACAACAAGACAAACGGCATCACGCAGCGGCGCTTCCTGCTGCACGCGAATCCGCTTCTCTCGGACTGGATCAGCGCGCATATCGGAAACGACTGGATCACCGATTTGAGCCATCTCGAAAAGCTCGCGGTGTATGCGGACGACGAGAAGGCGCAGGCGGAGTTTATGGATATCAAGCATCAGAACAAGCTGCGCCTCGCAAAATATATCAAAGAGCACAACGGCATCGAGGTCAACCCGCGCTCGATTTTCGACTGCCAGACAAAGCGTCTGCACGAGTACAAGCGCCAGCTCATGAACATTCTGCATGTGATGTATCTGTACAATGAGTTAAAGGAGCATCCCGATATGGAGTTCTACCCGCGCACGTTCATTTTCGGCGCAAAGGCGGCGGCAGGCTACAAGAATGCAAAGCTGACGATCAAGCTCATCAACAGTGTGGCGGATGTGGTGAACAACGACGCGGGCATTAACGGCAAGATCAAGGTCGTGTTCATTGAGGATTACTGCGTTTCCAACGCGGAGATCATCACGAGCGGCGCGGATGTTTCCGAGCAGATTTCCACGGCCAGCAAGGAGGCGTCCGGAACCGGAAACATGAAGTACATGTTAAACGGCGCGATCACCATCGGCACGATGGACGGCGCAAACGTGGAGATGGTCGAGGAGGTCGGCGAGGACAACATCGTTATCTTCGGCATGAGCGCGGACGAGGTCATCGCTCACGAGAAGGCGCGCGACTACGATCCGATGCAGATTTTCAACAGCGATCCGCAGATCCGCCAGGTGCTCATGCAGCTCATCAACGGCTTTTATTCGCACAACGATACCGAGCTGTTCCGCGATCTGTACAATTCGCTTCTGAATACACAGTGCACGCGCTATGCGGACACATACTTTACGCTGGCTGACTTCCGCGCATACGCCGAGGCCCAGAAGAAGATCGAGGAGATGTACCGGGACGAGAAGGGCTGGGCAAAGAAGGCGATCTTGAACGTTGCGCACGCCGGAAAGTTCTCGTCCGACCGCACGATTCAGCAGTATGTAGACGAGATCTGGCATCTGGATAAGATGACCGTTACGTTAAATTAAAAATTTGCGAAAAGGAGACAATCATGGCAGAAAAAAACCCGATCGTGACGATCGAGATGGCAAACGGCGATGTGATCAGGGCGGAGCTCTACCCCGAGATCGCACCGAACACGGTCAATAACTTTATCAGTCTGATTCAGAAAGGCTATTACGACGGCGTGATCTTTCACCGCG
>CAMTZV010000228.1 GCA_947086625.1 uncultured bacterium
CCGAGCACGCTCGCCTGCTGCTCGGCGGAAAGATTTTCACCCAGCGCCAGATACGGTTTGTCGTCTGCCGCAATCACAACATTGTCATCCGCGTTGACGCCGGAACCGGACTGCTCCGTCTCCTGCTCTACCTTGCCGACCGGCTGGCTCTCGTCCGTGTCGCTGATCGGCATGACATCGCCCTGAACCTCTGTAGTCGTGCCGTCTCCTACCGGGCCGTCATCGGTGATATCACCCTCTACCTCTCCCGCTGTCGCCGGAACTGCCAGCGAAAAGACTGCCGCCGCCGTCAGCGCTGCTGCCAGCCACTTCTTCATACTTCTCTTCCTCATGTTGTTACCTCCTTACGCGTTGCCGGTTTAACCGGTATGTTTGATCCACTCCCATACGTCCGCATATACGTCGGCACGGTCCGTCTCGTTGATAAGCTCATGACGGTCGCCCTTGTACAGCTTCATTGTAACATTTTTCAAACCAGCTCTGATGTATTGCTGGTAAACTCTTTTTACACCAACACCGGCGGCGCCTACCGGATCCTCTGAACCGGAGATCAGAAAAATCGGAAGCTCCCTGCGGATATTTCGGATATATTTCTCCTGATTGTCATACAAGACTGTCGACATCAGGCCATAGTAGCCATTCAAGGTAAAATCAAACCCGCAGAGCGGGTCCGCGTAAAACTTTTTCACGCTCTCCACGTTCGTGGAAAGCCAGCTGTTTTCCGGGTCGCTCCCGTCCATGCAAAACCTCGCATAAGCCCCTCCAAAGGCCGACTTTTTCACGAAGCCGCTGCGAAAGTGCCAGCCCCGGAACAAAGCGAGCAGCCCGCAGACAGCCATGCCGACACGGCAGGCTGCGCTCGATACCCTCCCGGTTCCGCACAAAATGGCGCCATCCACCTCTTCGCTGTAGAGCGTCAGATATTTGCGTACGAGATACGAACCCATGCTGTGTCCGAAAATAAAACAGGGCAGATCCGGATACCCGCTTTTTGTAATGGCAGTCACCTGCCGGATATCCTCAACGAGGACGTCCGAGGGCTTCGGCTTACAAAAGTAGCCGTAATGGCGCTTGCCGCGCACCGACTGACCGTGCCCTAAATGGTCGTGCCCGACGACCAGAAAGCCGTGTCCGGTCAAAAATCCTGCAAATTCCTCGTAGCGGCCGATATACTCCTGCATCCCGTGCACGAGCTGGATAATCCCGCGGATCGCTCCGTCGTCCGGCAGCCAGCGCACCGCGTGAATTTTTGTCTTTGTATCCTTCGATAAAAAATGAAAGTCCTCTCTTATCATATCGTTTCTCCTGCTTTTTTGCGGCAGAACCGCGGCTTTTGCACCGCTTTTCCTGTCGTCCTACGTATTTTGAACTATAATGAAGCAAATGTCAAGCACAATCGTATTTCTTTAGCTGCGTCAGCAGCGGGAAAGCGCCGCAGGCGCCTCCTCGAATGGCGCGGGCTGAACGGTTACTGTTCTCTATATTTTCCTTGACAGATCAGGTTTATAAGTATAAACTCAAAGTGGAAGGAAGGTTTAAATATATAAACCGGACGTCCGCGGGCAAAGCGGGCGTTCGCGGCAAAAAAGGAGGAACCGCTTATGCAGCACCACGACGATCACATCAATGAGAGCGAATACCGTCTCATGGATATTTTATGGGACGAAGCGCCGATCAATTCCATGAAGCTGGTCGGTCTTGCCGGGGAGAGGCTCGGCTGGAAAAAATCGACGACTTACACCATCCTGCGCGGCCTGCGCGAAAAGGGGCTCGTAAAAAACGAGCGGGCGCTCGTGGAGACGCTCGTCACCCGAAACGACGTGCAGCGGCAGGAGAGCCGCGCGTTTCTCGACAAAAAATTTCACGGCAGCCTGCCCGCCTTTGTCGCGGCATTTCTCGGCGACGAACGGCTCACGCGAGAGGAAGCGGACAAGCTGCAGGCGCTCATCGACAAAGCGCGGGAGGAGGGAAAAGCATGAGTACATTTTTACAGTTTCTTTTTCAAAATACGCTGGCAGGCACGGCATTCATAGCGGCGGTACTGCTCTTTCGCGCGGCCGCAAAAGGTCTCTCAAAGCTGTATGTGCGCATTCTCTGGATTACGGCACTGCTCGTGCTCCTGCTGCCGCCCCTGCCGCTTGGAACGCTGCGCACGGCGCGCAGCCTGATTTCAGACGCGCGGCATGTGCTTTCGACAGCCGAAAATACGGGGCGCACCGCTCCGGAGAATGCCGGGACGGCGAAGCTGCCCTCCGGCCCGGAGACGTCCGCGCCGTCATCCGACGCCAAACGTGATTCCCACCCGGACGTCTCCGACGATACAGCCCCCGGCGCGGGACGCATATCTGCCGGGACGGGAAATCTGCGCGCGCCCGCGCACGGCACAGACGGCGTGCTTTCCCGAACACTCTTTGCGCTCTGGGCGCTCGGCGCCGGACTGCTCCTTACAGCCGGACTTCGGCAATGGCACCTCCTGAAACGCTCCGTCTCCGATGCCGTCAAAATCCAGCCGGATGTGTGGAGCTGCGGCGGGATCGACACGCCGTTCGTCATGCCGGGACTGCCCGCAAAAATCTATGTCCCGCTTGGCCTGATTGAGCAGGACGAATACATGAAGGACGTATTAAACCATGAGCGCCGGCACATCAGAAATCACGACCCGCTTATCAGGTGCACGGCACTGCCCGTGCTGCTGCTTCACTGGTTCAACCCGTTTGTATGGCTTGCGCTGCGCCTGATGAACCGCGATACGGAGATGTACTGCGACGAGTGCGTCCTGCGCACCGCAGATGCCGCGCAAAGGCAGCACTACGCACAGACGCTTCTCGACCTCGCCTGCCAGAAATCCGGCTTTCTGCCCGCCGTCTATTTCGGGGAGAGCAGCACGGGCAGTCGAATTCGCCACATATTAAATATGAAGCGTCTGCGCACGCCGGCCAGACTTTCTCTTCTGGCACTCATTCTCGTCTGCGGCTTTTCCTTTCTTGTGACCGGAACCGCCACGGCGCAGGAAGCGGACAGCGCTCTCTCAGAAAAACCGCTCGAGGGGCAGACCGACATCCGCCCGCAAAAGCTGCTTCCGGCGGACTCCGTCGCCTACCGCGCGGCGGACAGCACAAAAACTGACATGCAGGAGGAACGCTTAGGCCCGCAAACCGGCGAAGAGTCTTCCGCGAAGCAAGGCATCGATGACGATGCGCCGCAGGAGGAAACGTTCCAGGACGAAGAATTCTGGGCCGACAAAACCGTTGTCGGGGACAGCCGTCCCGGCAAAAAGGCAAATGCTGACCGCTCCGGTGCCATCCTGCTGGAAGCGACCGCGCACTTTGCACTCTACGGCATAAAGGACGCTGACGCAGTCATCGTGGAGACGCCGGACGACAGCCGGATCTGCGCCGAAATTCCCTATACATCCACCTACGACGTGCCTCCCGCACTGCTCGAGCACGACTTTGACGGCGACGGGGAAAACGAGCTGTCCGTCATCACCTGGGTGATGCACGGGACGGGCGTATCGATCCGTTCCCTGTTTATGGCGGATCACACCTCAGACGGCGCATGGAAACTGTTCCACTACCGCGATCTCGACTACATGGACGAGCTGACCCCTCATTTCGCCACGAAATATGACGTAGACGGCGTGCATCTGCTCTTCGACGGCGAAGTCACGGGCGTCGCCGAGCAGGTCGCCAAAGAGGAGCTCGACAACCAGTATGGCTACTATGCCGGCTCCCAGATCGATTTCCGGTTTGTGGAGGATACGATCGTTCTGCGCGCGAAGCTGGCAGGCTATTCGAAGATCAACCACTCCGGAGAATTTCCGGGACACGAGCTGGACGCGCAGGTGCACTATCTGGGCGAGGGCGTCTGGCAGCTTGCGGACATCCGCTATGCGGACGCCGGCATCATTGACCTGATGGAGGAGGCCATTCCCGTCTACCTCACGGGTCAGCCCGAAACAATCGATTTCAGCGAGTATTACGCCGTGCCGGGCGTCACGCTGCATGCTCCCGCGACGTTATGCAGGACGGCAGAGATCCTCTCCGTCACCCATTCCACGGATGATCTGGATAAAAACCGTGCAAATGTGCGCGTCCTCGTCCGCCGGGACGGCGAAGCAAGGCCCGTCACCCTGGACATCCCCGTGAAACGGGTGTCCCTCGACTTTGGCGGCATGTGGTGGCGCATCGCCGGGGAGATTCAATAGCTCCGAAAGAAAAGCATCCGTAACAGCTCAGCCCGAGCCGTTACTATTCACGGCCCGGGAGGCCGCTCATAGTAACGATTCGGGGCGATATTCC
>CAMTZV010000229.1 GCA_947086625.1 uncultured bacterium
AATGGGATTGAGCATATTGACCGGAACGCTCCCTATCCCAAGCTCGCGCAGCGTAAGCGCCATGTCGATCCGATCCTCCGGTGTCTCTCCAAGCCCCATGATGCCGCCGCTGCACACCGTAAGCCCTGCCGCCTGAGCCGCCCGGATCGCCGCAAGCTTTTCGTCAAATGTATGCGTCGTGCAGACATTTGGAAAATTGCGGCGCGACGTCTCCAGGTTGTTGTGCACGCGGGTCGCCCCCGCCTCCTTCAGCCTTCGGTACTGCGCCTCATTCAGAAGGCCAAAGGAAACGCACACCGCAATGCCCGTCTGCGCCCGGATCTGACGCACCGCCTCGCACATTTTCTCCACCTCCGCGTCACTGAGGCGTTTCCCCGATGTGACGATCGAGTAGCGCAGCACCCCCGCCTCATCGTTCTTTTTTGCCTGCGCCACAATCTCCCCCGCATCCAGCAGCGGATACTCCTGCGCGCCCGTGTGGTTGTGCGCGGACTGTGCGCAGAACCTGCAGTTCTCCGAGCAGCGGCCGCTCTTTCCGTTGATGATTGTACACAGATCAAAGGCGCTGCCGCAAACATGTGCCCGGATCTCATCCGCCTTCGCGCACAACGCCTCCAGCGGCTGCTCATAGAGCCATAACGCCTCCTCGCGCGTGATCCGATATCCCTCTATCACCTGATTGCCAAGTCGTTCCACGTCCATCTCTTAAATTCTCCCTTCCCGAATCAGCGGGATCATCCGTCTGCCCAACGCCGCTGCGACGATGCACAGGACGATATCGCCGGGAACCGCCAGCACAAAGCAGTACAAAAACAGCGGCATAAGCCCGATCGGATTGCCCAGATAAAAATTGCTCATGACGTAATAATACGCCATTCCCATCGCATACACCACCGCAAGTCCCGCAAAATCCGCGGCCAAAAGCCGCCCGTAGGAGGGCCTCTCCGACTTGCCCGCGATCGTCCCCGTGACATATGCCCCGACTGCAAACCCGGGGATATATCCGAAGCTCGGCTGAAAAATGTAGCCGATTCCTCCGCCCTGCGCAAAAACCGGAAGCCCGCACAGCCCGAGAATAATGTAAATACAAACCGCAAGCGCGCCTTTTTTCGGCCCGAGCAAGAGCCCCGCCAGCATCGTGAACAAATACTGCAGCGTAAAGGGTACCACCGGGACGGGCACCTTGATAAATGCCCCGACCGCAATCAGCGCGACAAACAGCGCGCACAAAATCATATCCTTCGTCTTATGTTCCAAAACGTTTCCTCCCCGTATGTCAGGTAAAATTTTCCTGTTACAGCAGAAGCATACCACACCGGGGATCAAACGTCAACTTATTTTATTTTATGGTTTACAATTCAGTCGCAGCCCTTACTCGATTCCCGTCGGCTCAAAATCCACCCCCGTCACCTCGCACGGGATCTTTTTGCCGTCAACCTTAATTTTTAACCTGGGCCGCTTCTGCGCGGATGCCGAGATGCACAGCAGTGAGCCGGCGTCGCCCGTGCGCTCCAGATCGACGCTCAAAGCCTTTCCAAAGAGTCCGCCGGACATGCCGATCCCCTTGTTTGCCGAATTCCCGGCATCAGGGACATAGACCAGATAGTAATACTCGTTTTCCGGCTCTCCATGGCGGCTGTAGCACAGCGCATACGCATGCGCTCCTTCCGGCTCCATCTGATCCAGCCACGCCCGCACCTCTTCCTTTGCCTCACCCGACACATCCTGCTCAAAATAGTCGTCTATGGAAACGCTCATCATACACGCCACGCCGCGGCTTGTGGAAAAAGCCGAAAAGCTAAAAAGCAGCAGCAGGATCAGAAGCGCCGGCACGGCGATAATCAACACGAGGATCTTCGGCAGTGTCCGGTCTGCGTGCCGGATAGGCCAGACAATGTCGTCCTGACGCTCCGGAAGCGGCGCGGCGCATCTGGGGCACACCGACCAGTCCGCCTCCACGGGAAACCCGCAGCCCGGACAGGACGGGCGCAGCCGCGCCCCGCAGTTCGGGCATACGACAAACTCCTCCGATACCCGCTCCTCACAGCGCGCACAAGCCATGTCCGAATAATTTCCGCGCACGAGCAGATAAATGATAAAGCCGATCAGAGACGGCACAAACACCGCGATGATTGTCCAGAGAACGGCGTTCATCCCGCGCCGTTTCGCGTCGCGGTAGACATAGACGCCGATTAACACCGGAATCGCAAGCAGCGCCACCGCAAGCGGCAGCAAAACAAAAACCAGAACCCCCACATTAGCCATGTCTCAAACCTCCTTTCCCTTCCGTCGCCTTCTGCGTGTAAATAATCGCGATCGCCCCGCTGCCGGAAACGGAGACGGCTGCATAGCCAAAGCAGACGAGGCTCAAGGCCGGAGCCGACGCGAGCAGCCAGACGCCTGCCATGAGCAGCGTAAGCTGCAGCAAAACGGACGCCATCGCAAGCAGCGCCACTTCCCGCCGCCTTCCTCTGCGGCGCAGCTCCTCCCGCAGCATTTTTTCATTTAATGCGGGCGGTATCTCCCGCTCAAAATCGTAAATCTGTCTCATCGAGTACCTCCCTCAAAAGCCTGCGCGCCCTGTTTAGCCGCGATTTCACCGTACCTGCCGGAACGCCGAGCGCCGCAGCCGCCGCGGCAATGTCCATATCCCGGAAATAGTACAGGATCACCGCCAGCCGCAGCTTTTCCGGCAGACACTCCACCGCCTCGTAGAGCTCGGAGTAATCCTCCCCCTGCGGTGCCGGCGCACACATCAGGGCCCGCTCCTGCTTTTCGCCGTCAGAAAAGCCGAAAATGGGGCTTCGCATGGCGCGCCGCAGCGAATTCCGATAGGTGTTGACGCAGATCCGCGTCAGCCACGGCTCAAACTCCCTCTCCGGGTCGTAACGCGCGATATTCTTTACAACCTTCAGCCACGTTTCCTGATACAGATCGTCCGCGTCGGGGACGTTTCCGCAGAGATGGCAGCAAAGCCCGTACAGCCGCCTGCCATGCTCCCTGATATACCGATCGACCACGCGCCTCACCTCCCCTCATCCGCCGCATCTTTTTTACTTCCTTCACATGTATATACAATCCTGCGGGGCAAAAGGTTCATTCTCGGTATAAAAAAATCGGTTCGGCCTGAACATTAAATTCAGGCCAAACCGCCTTGCAGCTCTGACCGGGCGCCCGTCTCACGGACGATGGCGAAGCCGTTTGTTATCTCATATACCGCTCCTCATAGTCCGCAACGCGCATCGGCTTTGCGAAAAAGTAGCCCTGAAACATGTCGCAGCCGATCTCCGTCAGAAAATCGACGTGATCCTTTGTCTCCACACCCTCGGTGATGACCGGCATCCCAAGCTCCTTCGAGAGCGCGACCACCGTCCGCAGGATCGTCCGGCTGCGCTCCTCGCTCTCGCTCCTGCGCAGGAATTCCATATCGATCTTGAGCACGTCCACATGGATATCCTTGAGCATGTTCAACGACGAATAGCCGCTCCCGAAATCGTCCATCTCCACGATAAAGCCCGCCTCACGCAGACGCCTGATGAGCTTTAGCTGCTTCGGGAGATCCGTCATCATTGCAGTCTCGGTGATCTCAAGCTTCAGATTTTTCGGCTGAACGCCGTAGCGGCCCACAAGCGTTGTGAACTCCTTAAAAATATCCACAAAGAAGAAATCCTTCGGCGAGATATTGACCGAAATATAGCGGTCGCCAAAGCCCGCCTCCTTCCATTTCCGAAGCTGCCTGCACGCCAGCTCCCAGATATGCAGATCCAGCTTGACGATCATGCCGTTGCGCTCAAAGGACGGGATAAACGCCCCCGGCAGCAAAAGCCCCTTCGTCGGATGATTCCAGCGCACAAGCCCCTCGCCGCCCATACAGCTTCCGTCCGTACCGATCTGGGGCTGGATATAAAGCTCGATCTCTCCCTGCTCGATGGCGCGGTCCAGTCCCGCCGCAAGCTCCTGCTCCTGCAAAACGCTGCTGCGCAGCTTTTCGTCGTAGTAGGCCACCTTCCTGCGAAAATCCCCCTTGATCGTGGCGATCGCCATCATCGCGCGGTCGCACATGACGGCGACCGGAAGCGTCGGGTCGTCGATCTCGTAGACGCCGACATAGATCCTCAGCGGATAGGTAACGTCCTTTGCAACCTTCATAACCTCCGCCGAGCGGTCGGCAAACCGGACCTCCCGGTAGTCCTGCTTGCGCATCAGAAGCGCAAAGCGGTCGTTTACGAGACGCCCGTAAACCTCCCCGCGGATGCTCTGACTGCGAAGCCCCTGTGCACTCTCGATCAGAAGCTGATC
>CAMTZV010000230.1 GCA_947086625.1 uncultured bacterium
CGTCGGAGGATTACCTTTGGGAAGGTCTGTTCGTAAACGAGGGCCATGCGGAGGGCGAGCCGGACGTGCGCGACGTGAACTTTGACGGGGCGGAGGATTTCGGGCTTTTGTGCGCGTCCACATACCCGAAGAACCTGCCGTTCACATACTTTTACTGGAATGAGGCGGAGGGGAAATTTGTGCAGGGCCTTACGATCTTCGGCGGCGGGGCATTAGAGGTGGATTATGAGCAGAAATGCCTGATCGAGCACTGGTACGACGTGGACGGCGAGCACACGACCCGGTATGCGTGAGCGCGGGAAGGTTTGGCCCGCGCCGGGACGATGTCTGACGTGCTCTCCCATGCGAGCATGGTTCGCACATCTCCTGGACGATGGCTGACCGTACGCAAAAGTTCAGCCCGCGCCATTCGAGGAGGCGCCTGCGGCGCTTTTCCGCTGCTGACGCAGCTAACTTTGCTCATAAGACGGCGCTCACCTCATCGACTGTCTGACGTGCTCCCCCATGCAAGCATGGTTCGCACATCTTACAGTCGATGGCTGAACTTTTTAAAATTTTTTTAAAAAAGTAAGGTAAAGTGTCTCCGAATAGTGTATAATCTCTATACTGCGTGTTTACCAGAATAAAATTTCGAAAAGGGATATATCATTGAACAGATGGAGGCAAACGAAAATGTATAGCAAACCACGTTATAAAGAGCCTGTCCGGGGGCAGGGACTGCAGCCCTTAGACGTGATTGCAGGATTTCAGGTGCGCCCCGGATTTTATAAGACAAAGGGTGCGACGCCGGGCAACGGCGGTGTGAGTTTCACGATCGGCTCCCATCATGCGACAGGCTGTACGCTCCTGTTGTTTCATCCGCATGAGAAGGAGCCGTATGCGAGGCTTCCGTTTCCGGACAGTTACCGGATCGGCAGCGTCTATTCAATGTTTGTGTATGGCCTGAAAATAGAGGATTTCGAGTATGCGTTCCAGTTTGACGGGCCTTACGACGAAAAGAAGGGACATCGTTTTAACAGGGATACGATCATTTTGGACCCTTATGCGCGTGCCGTGACCGAGCAGCGCGAGTGGGGGGAGAAATTCGAGGACGGCTACGTCTACAAGGCGCGCGTCGTGGAGAATAACTTTGACTGGGGCAAAAAAAAGCAGCTGGAGAACAATCTGGAGGATCTCGTGATCTACGAGATGCATGTGCGGGGCTTTACGATGGATCCCTCCTCCGGCGTAAAGGCACGGGGGACGTTTGAGGGCATCCGTGAAAAGATTCCTTATCTCAAGGAGCTTGGCGTCAACGCGATCGAGCTGATGCCGATCTTTGAGTTTGACGAGATGGGCTCCGCCCGGGAGTACAAGGGGAAAAAGCTGCTCGACTACTGGGGATACAACACGGTCTGCTACTATGCGCCGAACACGAGCTATTCGTATGTGCAGGAGCACAACCACGAGGGCGACGAGCTGAAACGGCTCATCCGCGAGCTGCACGACAACGGTATCGAGGTGCTGCTCGACGTCGTGTTCAACCATACGGCCGAGGGCAACGAGATGGGACCGACGTTCTCGTTTAAGGGTATCGACAATAAAATTTACTATATGCTGACACCGGAGGGCTTTTACTACAATTTCAGCGGCTGCGGCAATACGGTGAACTGCAACCATCCGGTTGTGCGGCGGTTTATCATAGACTGCCTGCGCTACTGGGTCGTGGAGTACCGGGTCGACGGCTTCCGCTTTGATCTGGCGTCGATTTTAAGCCGCGACAAGAACGCCGCTCCGATGGAAAACCCGCCGCTGCTGGAAAACATGGCGTATGACGAGACGCTTTCCGGTGTGAAGCTCATCGCGGAGGCGTGGGACGCGGGCGGGCTCTATCAGGTCGGCACGTTCCCGAGCTGGAACCGCTGGGCGGAGTGGAACGGCAGATACCGCGACGATATGCGCCGCTTTTTAAAGGGCGACGACGGCATGGCGCCCGCGGCGGTGGCGCGTCTGACCGGCTCGCGCGATATTTACGACCCGCTCGTGCGCGGGCAGAATGCGTCGGTCAATTTCCTGACGTGCCACGACGGCTTTACGCTCTACGACCTCTACTCGTACAACACGAAGCACAACGAGGCGAACGGCTGGGACAACACGGACGGCGACAACAACGGCAACAGCTGGAACTGCGGCGTCGAGGGGGAGACGGACGATCCCGGGATCGAGGCGCTGCGGCGGCGCATGGTGAAAAACGCGTTTGCGGCGCTCTTATGCAGCCGCGGCTCCGCGATGTTTTATGCGGGTGACGAGTTCTGCAATACGCAGATGGGAAACAATAACGCGTACTGCCAGGACAACGAAATTTCGTGGCTGGACTGGAGCCGCAGGGAGGAATATGCGGATGTGTTTGAGTTTGCGCGGTTTATGATCCGCTTCCGCAAGGAGCATCCGGTGCTGCGCAAGCCGACAAAGCCCGCGGACTGCGGGTTTGCAGATATTTCCTACCACCACGGGCGTGCGTGGAACGCGGACTGCGGCAACAACGCACGGCTCATCGGGCTGGTCTATGCGGGAAAGGACGACGCGGGGGAGGACGATCTCGTCTATATCGGCGTCAACACGTACTGGGAGACGCTTGGCATGAGCTTTCCCGACCTGCCGCACGGCTGCCGGTGGATGCTGGTCGTGGATACGGCGCGCGGCGGAAATCTGCCGGAGGAAAAACCGATGCTGGCGGGGCGCTACGACATGGAGCCACGCAGCGTTATCATCATGGTCATGAAAAAGACGGATAAAGCCGGGGGTTAATCCCCCGGCTTAATTTTTCTTGCGAGATAGATCACAGGCGTGTCCGCGAGGCTTGTCACGATAAAGATAACGTAGCTCGACCAGACGATCGAGAGCAGTGTCGAAAGATCGTACATTCCCGCAAACGCGCCGAACGTGAACAGCAGTGTGTTTAAAAGCTGCGATACGAGCGTGGAGCCGTTGTTGCGCAGCCAGAGAAAGCGCTTGGAGTCGCCGCATTTTTTTGTGGTAAACGCCCACCATTTATGGTAGGCCCAGACGTCGAAGCGCTGGCAGACGGCGTACACGAGAAAGCTCGTGAGCATAAGCCGCGGCGTATTTGAGAAGATCGCCTGCATGTGGGGCATGGCAAAATCGGTCGCGGCGGGTGTATAGAGCAGCCATGACTGCGAGATGACGATGAAGGAGAGCGAGGTTAAAATGCCGATGTTGACCGCCTTTTTGGAGGCTTCCTTTCCGTAGACCTCGCTTAGGATGTCCGTGACGAGGAAGGTGGAGGCGAAGAGGACGTTGCCGAGCGTCTGCTCCATGCCAAAGGCGACAATTACGATGAGCACCTCGATGTTCGCGGCGACGGTTGCCAGCACCGTCCAGCAGTAAAGGCCCGCTTTGCCGAACAGACCATAAAAGAGAAGCGTTAGCGCAAAGGTGACGACAAGCGATGCGAGTAAGAGTAATTCGTTCATAAAAAGCAGATCCTTTCTTTATCCGACCCCGAAGTCGGTGTTTTCCAGCAGAATATCCACGCGCGGGTCATCGCGGTAGAGCGGGAAGACGTTTTGTAAAAAATCGGCGCGCACGCCTGCGTCCGGCTTGACGGGCGTGGAATTCTCCGTCATGAGGTTGACGCACACCCGCTCGAAGTGTAAAAGCCCGGTCTCGATGTCTGTGATCATGGAGGCAGCCGTCTGCCCGGGCAGCCCAAAGAGCAGGCAGACCTCGTCGAAGCCCTCGGCGATGCGCGCCGGATCGGACACGGGGATGCCCTTGTCAAGCACGCGCTCGCGGTAGTCGGCGTCAAAGGTTTCCACGCCGAGCTTTACTTTGAGCCTGATGTCTGCCTGCGCAAAAAAGGAGCGGAGAGCGGGAAGCTCGCCGCGGTGCATATAGTGGCATTCGGCGTGCAGCTCATCGATGTGCTTCTCGCGGCAGACGTCCCGGATGCGGGCGAGCGTGTCCGCGTCGAGATCGATGATGCTGCCGGAGTTGATGACCTCGAGCTTTCCGTAAATGCCGGACACGTTTTCTAAAACTGCCTGATTGAGCGCATAGTTTGCGGCAGCATCGGGGGAGGAGTCGAGATGGTAGTCGCAGAATGTGCAGCGCCGCCATTTGCAGCCGCTTGCGCGCAGCAGGACGATCTCCCTTGGATTTTTTTTATGGATGACGCTGTAGCGCGTCAGGCCGGATGAATCGGACATGGCAGGCTCCCTTCTGTCAGTCAATAACCCCGCCGCAAGCAGCGGGGCATGGAAATTGAAACGCCCCAGGGGGCGG
>CAMTZV010000231.1 GCA_947086625.1 uncultured bacterium
GTATTTTCCGCCGATTACCAGTCCGGCGCAGACGATATCCTGCGCTGTACCCGGTACGGAAGAGCCGCACTCGGCAGGGCAAAGCTGTTTTCAGCCCTGTTTGTCAGCGGGGCCGCATTCACGGTCTGTGCCGCCGTGCACATTCTGGCGGCGGATGGCCTGTTTGGCTGGGAGTGCACCCGGACGTCGATTCAGATGATGTACTCTATTGTGACACTGGCCGATCTGAGCATCGGGCAGCTCCAGCTTCTTTTCGCCGCGGCGGGGCTGCTGTGCGTGCTGGCCTCCGTGGGCCTCACGCTGCTTCTCTCCGCAAAATGCGACAGCACGGCGGCGGCTCTGGCGGCTTCGCTCGTATGCTGCATCGCGCCGACCGTGGTCTCCATGGCGGCACCGGGCGGGCTGTCCACATGGCTGTGCAGTATCCTGCCCGCCAGCGGGACGGGCATCCAGTCGAGTGTCCTCTATGCGATCACGGATTTCCGGTTTCTGAATCTGGCCGGGCTGTCCGTGTGGATGCCGTACGCCATGATCGGGGCCTGTGTGGTCGAGCTTCCGCTGTTCGCCTTTTTTGCTGTCCGCGCCTATTGCAGACATTGCTGAATAAAGGGCATGTACATTCCCCTTCACGCCCCGGAAACGCACACTGGCTGCACGTTTTGTGAGAGGATGGTTCAGGAGCAGGGCAGATTACAGGCTGTAATCTGCTCTGCTCATTTCGCTGTTGTGGTAGCGGCGGTCGCAGGTCACGTCCGTGCCGAGCCACGCGGGCGGGACGAAGGCGACGGCCTCCTCCTCCGATGCAAATTCAACCTCCGCCAGAATTAACGGCGCGAGGTCGCCGCCGAAGATGTCCAGCTCGACGGTGAGGTGCGCATCGAGGGGAATCAGATAGCGTTTTTTTTCAATGATGCGCCCGTCGGCCTTTGGCTTTAAATGGGCGTAGGCGTCGGCGTTTAAGGGAAGGTTGTACTCCTCGCGTGCGAGAAGGCCCTTTGCCTTGTAGGTCAGATAGTAGTCGTCGTCCGAGCGGCGGATGCGCACAACCGGGTCGGTGCAGAGATATCCCTGTTCGATCCGGTGTACCTCGTATGCGGACAGATCCTCCGGGAGCTGTGCCGGGAGAAATTTTCGTTCGATTTCCATAGCAGCCATGTCGTTCCTCCTTGTGATCCCCCTGACAATGGGGGCAGATGATAGATACAGTATAGCCTGCGGGAGAAAAATTGTAAACATGAAGTACAGCGTCGGCGGCTGTCCGTTGCTTTTTGCGCCCCGGGAACGCGCACGGACTGCGCGTTTTGTGAGAACATGATTCAGGAATGTGGGGCGATGGCTGAATTGTTACCTGAAAGTTGAAAAAGGAAGGCTTTTGTGCCATACTATTGTGCAGGGTCCTCCCGCGTTTTGCCGTTTCGTGCAGGCGAAGGGGAAGGCAGCAGTGCAGCAACAGGACAGACAGGAAAAGGAGGGTACTTTTATGAGCAGCAAAAAAATCGGAATGATGGTAATGGACGGATACGAGGAGATCGAGATGCTGACGGTCGTGGACATTCTGCGCCGTGCGGGCATGACATGCGATATTATTTCCGCGAACGGAAAAAAGGAGCTGACCAGCTCGCATAAGGTGACGGTGCTCGCGGACGTGCTGTTTGAGGATGCGGCGTTTGACGGCTACGACGCGCTCGTTATCCCCGGCGGTATGCCCGGTACGAAAAATCTCGGCGCGCACGCGGGCGTGTGCGCACAATTAAAAAAAGCGTATGCCGACGGGCGGCTCATCGCCGCGATCTGCGCGGCGCCGACGGTGTTTGGCGCCCTTGGGCTGCTTGAGGGAAAGCAGGCGATCTGCTATCCGGGCATGGAGGACGGACTGACCGGCGCAAAGGTGACAATGGAGCCGGTTGTCGTGGACGGCAACATCATCACAAGCCGCGGAATGGGAACCGCGATCGATTTCGGGCTGGCGATCCTCGCATATTTTGACGGCAGGGAGACGGCGGCGGCGCTCGCGGAGAAAATTGTATACGGAGTATAGCTTATGGGAAACAGACAAAAGAAACAGGAGGGGTATGTCTACCCGCAGGACCAGGTGACGCGCTCAAGCGGTTACCTGGGGACAATTTTTCTGACGGCGGCAGCAGTTTTGTTTATCGCGGTGAGTGTCGTTGTGCTCTTTGTAAAGAGCGTATCGGAGCTGTATCTTACTTATATGGTCAGCGCCATTCTGATCGCTTTTGGCATCGGACTGATTGTGAAATACTTTGTGACGGAGGCATACCGCAGCATGCATGACTACGGGTTTTCGGGCGGGGCGCTCGTCGTGGTCTTAGGGGCGTGCGGGCTTGCGCGGGCCGAGCAGGTGTGCGCGCAGATGGCGTTTTTTGTGGGGCTGCTTGTGATGGCGGTGGCGATGGTGATGCTCCAGCAGGCGCTTCAGCTTCATATTATGCGTCAGAGGACGTGGGCGGGCGTGCTTGTGATCTCGCTTTTGACGCTCTTTGCGGCAGTGCTGCTCCTCTTTGACATCGGCTCGGTCACGGAGCGGGTGACACATTTTGCCTACTGGGTGCTGCTGGCGGCAGGCGTGCTGACGCTTATCTGCATGGTCATCTCCGGCATTGGCGTGAAGCTCTTTGCGCACACGGAGAAAAAGGAGCTGGGGCGTATGCGGCAGGAGCAGGAGCGCGCTTTCACCCGTGAGCAGGAGAAAAAGCGCCTGGAGGGCGCAATGAAAAAAATCGAGGCGGGCGCGCACAGGCCGTCCTCCTCCGACGCGCCGCCGGTGGAGGAGAACGATGTGCACGCCGGGGAGTAGGCGGATCGACGCAGGCTAACCGGCAGACTGCGGCTTTTGGCCGCCGTCCGCTGTGTCCGCGGGTTGCGGTGTCTGGCTGGTGCCTGTCGTATCCTGTGCGGCCGGTGTCGTCTGGCTGCCGCCCGTGGCGGGCTGGGGCCCTGCGCTCGCCGCACCGCCCGCTTTCGCGCCGGGGATCTGGCGGCCCTCCACGTCCATCGTGTAGTTGTCGCGGTAAATCAGGTCGGAGATTTTCACCAGCTCGTAGCCCTTGTCCTTGAGCGTTGTGATCAGCGTATCGAGTGCCTCGGCGGTGTACTTCGCGCCGTTGTGGCAGAGGATGATGGAGCCGTTGCCAAGGTGCTTGTGGTTTGTGACCGTGTCGATGATGGAGGAGACGCCGTAGTCCTTCCAGTCGAGGGAATCCCTGCCAGATACACATGGAACCGCCCTGTTTACGCGCTCTGCGTGGTGGTCAGGGAAATTTTCTCTGACGAATATAATCGTGTATCGGAAAGGATGAAGGAGAGACAATGGGAAAGAAGGATACAAAAGCGAAGGAATATCTTTCAGACAATGAAAGGTTTGCAGACCTTTGTAACGTAGTTTTGTTTGACGGTGAGCAGGTGATCCGTGCAGAGTCTTTAGAGGAAAGGGATTCGACGGAGGTGTTGTCTGTGCTGGGGGCTGACGGAAGAGAAGTCAGTTTTCAGCAGAGATGGAGAGATTTGTTAAAGAGCGCGCTGTACGATGTATTAAATTACGGGTCGCAGGTGAAGGAGGCTGCAAAGAGGCACAGAGATGCGGGTAATGAAGGTTCTGGTGGAGAGTTTTTGTTGGGCTTTCATCGGGACGATCGTTTGACACCGGTAATTACGATTACAGTGTACTGGGGTTCGGATGAATGGGATGTGTGTACCGAAATCCAAACATTTGGATTTCCTGACACATACAAACTCCTTATAAATCCATACTATTTTACACAAATGCTGTAAAAACAAGATTAGATGAACACAATAGTTTGGATTTTATTTTAATCTACGCTCATAAAACTTTTTTGTAAAACCCATCCTGAGAACAATTTTTGCTTAATTTCTGCCACTGGAATACTGTATCGAGTAAAAATAAATCCAAACATTTTACAAGACAAAACGCTTGAACAAAACAGTTTCATAATGAAAGGTTAGGATATGCAAGAAGTTAATATATGTAAAGCGTGGGAAGAATTGAGAAGTGAAGATCGTGCAGAAGGGCGTGCGGAAGAACGAAGGAACACCATCAGAAGAATGCTCTCAAAGAATAAGACGCCGGAGGAAATCGCTGATTTATGCGGTTATGATCTGGCGGAGGTTGAGGTGGTGGAAAAAGAGATGCTGACGCTGGCATAGCTGACACTGCCAGTATGAAGGGGACGGCAAATAAATTTATAGTAATAACACTGAATGCGATACGGCGCTGG
>CAMTZV010000232.1 GCA_947086625.1 uncultured bacterium
AACCCGAGCCGGAACCCGAGAGAACCGCTGTATTCGTGGAGTACCATGTTCCGCCGCCCACGCCGTTCGTAACCCGGAACGTGATCGTTGATCCCACGTTTACGGACGTTCCGCCGGAGATGACAGGCGTAACCTGCGGAGGGTTTGGATTTTCAGGCCTGTTCGGCTGGGGCCTTTTCACCGTAACTTTGCACACCGCATATTTGCCCGAACCGTCCTGCGCCTCCGCCCGGATCGTGGCCGTGCCAGCCGCGACTGCCGTCACCTTCCCGGTATCAGATACCTTTGCCACATTCTGGTTGCTCGACGTCCACTTCAATTTTTTGTTGCCCGCGTTTTTCGGGCTGACCTTCGCATTTAACTGTACAGACGTCTGGCCTTTTGTGGAATCCGTCCAGAGCGTAACCGCGCTTTTATCCAGCGTCACTTCGGTGACAGGCGCGATTACCGTAACCTTGCACACCGCATACTTTTTTGAACCGTCCTGTGCCGTCGCCCGGATCGTCGCCTTTCCCGCTCCGACCGCCGTCACCTTCCCGGATGCGGACACCTTCGCTACTTTTTTGTTGCTGGTCGTCCATTTTACTTTTTTATTGTCCGCATTTTTCGGGCTCACCGTTGCCCGCAGCAAAACAGAGGTCTTTCCCCCGCTCTTATCTGTCCAGAGCGTCACGTTTCGTTTGTTCAGAGCCACCTTTGCAACAGGCTCGACAGCCGCTGCCGAAACGGTGTACGGCACCTGAAGCATGTTCTGGGCATCCGCGCCGTCATACCACACCTTTAAACAGTAAGTCCCTTTTTTTAAACTGATCTTTTTGTCCAGCTTTCCGTTCGATACGTCATACATGTTTACCGTCTCATAGCCCTCGGACGTTTTCTTCCGGATCAAGACTTTCATAGCAGCCCTTTTTTCTTTTTGCACCAGCCTGATCCGAAGCTTTTTTGCCTTCTTTAGCTTAAAAGAAAAGCAGTCGATAATGTCTTCCTGCCCAAGCCCCTGCAAATTCGATAACAGCATTTTATAAGTTACCGCCTTACCGCCGCTTTTCTCAACCGTTATCGGCTGCGCCGTCTCCTCATTGTTGTTCGGCTCGATATCGTCCAGTTTCTCCTCCGTGAATTTTGCAGTCAGTTTAAATTTTTTTCCTGCGTCCACAGATGCCTCCGGCGTCACCATGATAAAATATCCACCCGAGGGAAGGATGTATTCAGACGTGAGCGTCCCGCTCACAAGCTTTTTACTTTTCTTATACTTCAATGTTTTTGACTGCTTCCACATGTACTCGCCCTGTCTGTACAATGTGACTGCCACATCACTCCCCAGGTCTTTCGCGGAAAAGGATATCTTCAGCCTGCCGGCAGTATTCAGCGATACCCAAAAGTAAACGCTCTCCGTACTTCCCTGGAACTTCGCGTTTTTTGCTTTTCCGGGCTTCAGATTGATTGCATGGCTTTCCATGCGCCCTGTCACCGAATCCGCAAAAGCAGCGACCGGTATGCCACCCAGAAGCAGCGCCGCAACCAAAATCACTAATAATGTCCGTTTTATTTGTCTCATACGATACTACCTCTCATACGATTTTGCTTTTTACAGATTATAGATCATTCGTCCACATATGTCTGTCGAAATTCTCCGCTTTTTTTCGACTCTTATCGACACAACGCTGATCGCAATGTATGTATCTGGAACCATATTGGGGGATCGAGCAGGGAAGACTTTCCCCCTGCCCGCCGCGCCGCCCGCGTGCTGCGCCAGCAGCAAATTTCCTCACGCGGGTGTATGCACAAAAAAATTAGCCGCGTCCTCAAAGAACGTCGGCTAACTGTTACATGCAGATTCAATTATTAAAAGCTACGCCCTGCTGTCGTAGATCCCCTTCAGATACTCATACTGACTGTAGCTTCCGCTGTTGCTGTAGGCGGTGCTGTAGATCTGAAGCGCGTCGACCGTGGACGCGGTCTTTTCCGCGACAATGGTCACATACATCCCAAGCTCCCCGGCAAAATCCGCCTCCGGCCCGAAAACATCTGCCAGCGCGTCGAGATCCGCGTCGGCCAGCTTTGGCGCATCCAGTGCCAGCGTGCCGTCCGCGCGCTTTGAAATGCCAAACTCCGAGAGCTCTCCCCTGTAGTCCTCCATGAGCTGGTTTAACTCAAAGAGGAAATTTTTATTTGTCTTTCCGCCGGACTCGGCAAGGCTTGTGACCATCGAATTATACGAGTTTAAAAGCTCCGCCACATCCCCCGCCGCCTGCGCCTGATACGCCTCGCGCTCGTCGGCGTCCTCGGTGTCCGCCGCCTTCACAAACAGGCTTTTCTTTTCATCGCTTAACTTCCGGACGAGCGCATCCGCGCGGTCTGCCGATGACAGTGCCTGCGTATAATGCTCCTTCTTCTGCGACTTGTTCGCAAGCCGCGCCATCGCAGAATTGTTCGCGGTGATATTTGCAGACAACAGACCCTCGATGGAGCCGTCGCCCTTCTTTTTATTCCCGGATGTGAAATCGTAGAGCGAGCTCACCAGATCCGCGCTGTTCATTCCTGTTACCTTCATACAAAACCTCCCTGCACGCACCGCCGGACATTTTTTACGTTCCTGGGGCGTGAAAAACAGCCTTTTTGTTCCGTCCGGCCCGTGCCAAAACCGTTACATTTACTTACATGCTTTTTGTATCGGTAACTTTCGCGGAAATTTAATAGCTCCCGCAAATTTTTCACGGTTTCCCTACGTCTGCGGGCGCTTGCCCGGCTTCGGATTCACCGCCGTCGGGTCTTTTTTGCGCAGCTTTTTCCACTCCTTCTCGTCGATGTAGGAGTAAGCGTTTGAGATCTTCGCGTTCTCCGCCGTCAGATAAACCTTTTCGCGGTAGTAGGCGACGACCGGCGTTCCGATTTTGATGCTCTCATAAATCTGCTCCGCCACCTCGCGCGGCATGTTGATACAGCCGTGGGAGCCGGATGTCAGATAGATCTGCTCGCCGAACTTGCTGCGCCACGAGGCGTCGTGAAGCCCCACGTTGTAGGCAAACGGCATGAAATAGTCCACCGGCGAGGAATAGCCCTCCCCGATAAGCGTCGCGTTCCGCTCCTTGTAGACGATCTTGTACACACCGTCCGGTGAGCCGTTGTTGCGGCTTAAGTTGCCGGAAACAATGTCTGTCTCCACGACGAGCTCGCCTTTTTTGTAATACCACAGATGCTGGTTCGTATAATCGATCTCCACATAGGTCGAACCGATATCGTTCGCGCCGTGCTTTTTTGCGGTCTGAGAGTAAACGGGCTCGCGCGAAATGCTCCCGCCCTTCTCCAGATCCTCATAGATCTGCGCCTTTTCCTTATCCTTGTCGATGACCCAGCCGTAATCGCCGCCGCCGATCTTCACCTTGTCGCCGCGCGTCGTCTGAAACTCCCGGACGTCGCCGTAGGTGTTGTAGGTGCTGGCCATCTGCTGCACGAAGCGCGTCACCTTATCGTCATCCACACTCACCTCGTAATCCTCACTCACGGTCAGCCATGACTGGATCGTCTCGTTTGTCAGCTCGTAGGGCTCCTGCTTTCCAAACGTGTAGGTGATACTTGTCCCAAAGTAATTGTCGATCTTATCCATACACTTGTTCAGCTCTTTGTCATCCGAGCGCACCTTCGGGTCCACGTAGTAGTCATAGAGCGAAAGCTCGGTCTCGCCGTTTTCCACCGCCTGCTTCACAAGCTTTAACACCTTTTTAAATTTGAGCGTCGTACCCATGACCTCGGGCACGATCCCATAGCCGCCCTTTTCGCTCCACGCGATCTTCGCATCCTCGGGCGCGATCATATTTTCCTTTTTCATAAAATCCAGATCCGCGAGCACGCTCTTTAACCGCTCCGCGTCGTAGGTCGTCGAGAGCTCGATCTCGTGCGTGTCCACGCTTTTTCTCTGATTCAGCCAGTCGTTCTCGTCCTGCGCCTCCAAAATCCGTTCGATCTCGCCGTTCGGCACATAGGCGTAGCCGATAGACGGCCCCTCGATAAAATATTTCTGCTCATCCCGTGCATAAATCGTCAGCAGATAATCCGAGACAAAGCGCGCCACCTTGTCGGTCGCCTCCTGCGCACTCAGCTCCGAGACATCCACGCCGCTCATGACCGTCCCCGGGAAAAAGTGCGTCTTATAATGGTTTGCCCGCACGAAAAAGAGCGCTGCCAGTGCGAGCGCGGCTGCGAGCAAAATTCCAAGTACAACAAGCAGTATTTTCTTTCCTTTACGATTTGATG
>CAMTZV010000233.1 GCA_947086625.1 uncultured bacterium
GCGCGCCGGTGATGTGCGTCTTGATGTAGTAGCAGGCGTTCTGGACGGGCGCGGACATACCGCTTTGCTTTTTCGTCTCCTGCACCTGGGAGACAAAGTGCTCAAGCATCTCGGAGCTTAAATCGGAGAGGGCGGTCATGGAATTGCATTCCTCGATGCGCTTTGCGTAGTAGTCGTTTAAATCGTAGGCGACGGAGGGCGCAAGGCCACCCCGGATGCAGGAGCGCGAGCAGAGCGTTAAGAGCACAAGCAGATTGTTTTTGTTCGACCGCAGGGAGTCGCCGACCTCCGCCTTGATACCGGCGCTTAAGGAGCCGGAGTGCAGGAGCGCCTCTTTATATAGAGGGTTGCCCTCCGCGAGCATTTTGCAGAGCTGCTGCTCGGCGTACCAGATTCCAGCGTGGCTCTTATCGGACGGTCGGTAAATGCCCTGCTCCCTGTTCTCAATATTGCTTAAGAAAGCGATCTGTCCCGCCGTCACCCTGCGGCCGTTCAGACAGTAGTGGAGCATGACGGCGTACTGGTTGAGGATGTTGATGGGGATCGCCGGGATGCGCTCAAAGTTTTTCAGGACGGCAGCCCGGGTTTTGACGGAAAGCTCGTAGGAGTCCAGCCGTCTGCGCACGAGAAGCAGGGAGTCGCGTCCGCTGAAGGCGGGGCCGATTAAATGCGTGTGGTAGCCGCTTTCCCGCAATTCAAAGCAGCAGATCCACAGGAGATTGCCATCGATTTCCAGAATGACGGGAGTGTCGCTTCCCCCGGCAAGAAAATGGCGGATCGTCTCCTCGAGACCGGTGTAG
This sequence comes from uncultured bacterium, assembly GCA_947086625.1. GTDB lineage: Bacteria > Bacillota > Clostridia > Lachnospirales > Lachnospiraceae > W0P33-017. The sequence continues at coordinate 801 of CAMTZV010000233.1, forward strand.
ACGAGAAAGCCGCCGGAAAACAGCGGGTTTGTCCAGTTCGTGGAGCAAAGGGAAAAGTCCCGGTCGTACTCCCAGTGGTACAGCTCGTAATTGCAGTTGATAAGCTCGTAAAAAAATGACAGCTTTTGTTCCGTAGTCATGGAAATAGAGTCTCCTTATGCAGATTCTGAAAAGCTTTTCCCGATGGGAGGATTATAAGCGAAATCACAAAAAATAACAACACTTGTTGCAAAAAAGGGGAGATGGTTTTATGGAGCAGAAGACATTAAAAAGCCGGGAGCTGTTTGGAGAGCGGCCTGTCTGGGGCGCAATTTTCGCGCTGGCGATGCCGTCGTGCGTGACGATTCTGGTGATGTTTGTCTACAATATGGCAGACCTGTTTTTTATCGGTATGTCGGGCGATAACGCGCAGGTGGCGGCGGTGTCCGTCGTCAGCCCGGTGTTTTCCCTGCTCACGGCGCTCTCCACAATGCTCGGGATCGGCGGCTGCTCCGTGATTGCGAGGACGTCCGGGGAGGGAAGGGCAGGGGATGCCCGCGCTTACGCCAGCCTGTGCTTTTACGCGGGGATTGCGTTCGGGCTTTTTTGCACCGCCGCCCTGCTGGCGGGGACGGACGGCGTTTTAAGGATGTTCGGCGCAAACGAGGAGATTCTTCCGTTTGCCCGCAGCTACATGCGGATACTGTCGGGCGGCGCCGTGTTCATGCTGCTGCCGCATGTGCTCTCCGCGATCATCCGTGCCGACGGGGGAATCCGGGAGGGGCTCGTCGGAAATATGGCGGGAACGCTGCTCAATCTTGTCCTTGACCCGGTGTTCATTCTCACGCTTCACATGGGCGTGGCGGGGGCGGCGCTGGCGACGGTGCTCGGCAATGTGGTGAGCACACTGCTTTACATGCGCTATCTGTGGAGGAACGCGGACAGGCTTGGCGTGAATCTGCGGCTGGCGCTTGCGAAGCTTCCGATGCTTCTGCACATTCTGGCGGTCGGTCTGCCAAACGGCGTCAGCAGCCTGCTCGCGGGGCTTGCCTCCACGTTTTCAAACCGGCTGCTCGTGGCGTACGGCACGGACGCGGTTGCGGCGATGGGCGCGGCCGGCAAGGCGACGATGATTATTTCCATGATCCACATGGGCATCTGTATGGGCGTGCAGCCCATGATGGCGTATAATTATGGAGCGGGGAACGAGAAGCGGCTGAAAGAAATTTTAAAAAAGCTCGGGCTTCTGACGGTGCTCGTCGGTTGCGCCGCCATGCTGGGCTGCTTTTTTGGAAGGCGCGCGTTTATCGGCATGTTTTTAAAGAACGGGGAGGCGGCTGCGATGGGCGAAGCGCTCGTGCCGCTTCTGGTCGCCGCGAGCCCGGTGCTCGGGCTCTACTATATGGGGACGAATTTTTTACAGGCGTCCGGCAGCGCGCTGGCAGCGACCCTCGTCTCGCTGCTTCGGCAGGGGCTGATCCTCATTCCGGCGCTGTTTGCCCTGGAGCGCGTGATGGGCTTTACGGGTATCGGGGCGGCGCATATGACCGCTGATCTGGCGTCCGTGGCGGTTGCGCTGGCGGTACTTTTGCGGCAGTACCGGGGATTTTTAAGGGAGCGGGCGGGGCTTGCGGAATCAGAAAAGAAGAGAGAGGAAGGAGATTGCGATGGCAAAAAAGGCAGTCCAGCAGATTATGCTGGGAAGTGTGTGTAAAAATGAGGCGCAGGCGCTGGAGACGCTAAGGGCGGTCAAAGCCGCCGGCTACGACGGCGTGGAGCTCAACGGGTTTATGATCCGCCCGACGTCGTTTCTCGTGCGCGCGATGACGCGGGCGGCGGGAATGCCGGTCGGAAAGGGCGGAAATTTTAACTGGAAGAGCTTATTAAATGAGACCGGCCTGTGCGTCGTGGGCGTGCACGAGGATCTGGGCAGCATCAAACGCGACCCCGACGCGGTTGCGCGGGAGGCGGAGGATTTTGGGACGGACAAGGTCGTCGTCACCGGAATGTACCGGTTCGACTATTCGGATGCGCGGGCCGTGGCGGGGCTTGCCTCGGATCTGAACGCCGCGGGCATGGAGCTGAAAAAGAGCGGCATCGCGCTTTTGTACCACAACCACAACTGCGAGTTTCTAAAGGTCGCGCCGGGGCGCACGGCGTATGACATGCTCGTGGAGGAGACCGACCCGGCGTCCGTGAATTTTGAGCTGGATTCCTATTGGCCGACGGAGGCGGGCGTCTCTGCGGCCGCGCTGATGGACCGGCTCGGCGGGCGCATGAAGCTCTACCACATCAACGACCGCGGCACGAGGGTGAGCGGGCCCGTGATGACGCCGATTTTAAAGTCGGACAGCATGGAGCTTGGAACCGGAAACATGAATCTGGACGAGCTGATGAAAAAGGCGCTTTCCGTCCATGTGGACGCGGTCATTCTCGAGAGCCACAAAAACTGGATCAAAAAATCGCCGGTCAGATCGCTGCAGGTGAGCGCGCGGTTTTTAAGAAAATATTAGGAGGAAGGCAAAATGCGAAGCATTTTTTTAGAATGCCTTCCGACGACATGCCCGCGAGCGGAGCGAACGGGCGCGACATTATCTTAGGAGGAAGAAACGGACATGAGCAGATTTTCAAAGGATTTTTTTGTCGGCGCGGCGACGGCGGCGCATCAGGTGGAGGGGAACAACATTTACAGCGACTACTGGGCGATGGAGCATATGAAGTACACGTCGTTCGCGGAGCCGTCCGGGGACGCCGTTGACCACTACAACCGCTATGAGGAGGATATCCGGATGCTTGCGCAGGCGGGCTTGAACGCGTACCGCTTTTCGATCGAGTGGGCGCGGGTTGAGCCGGTGCGGGGGCAGTTTGACGAAGAGGCAATCGAGCATTACCGCAGGGTGCTTCGCTGCTGCCGGGAAAACGGCGTCGAGCCGGTCGTGACGCTGATGCACTTTACCTCGCCGAAGTGGCTGATTGAAAACGGCGGCTGGGAGAACGAGGAGACGGTGGAGCTGTTTGCGAATTACTGTCGTCATGTCGTGGAGCAGCTTGGCAGCGAGATGAATTATGTGTGCACGATCAACGAGGCAAACATGGGCCTGCAGATCGCGGCCATCTCCGAGCGCTTCAAAAAGCAGATGATGGCAAAGGCGGGGGCAGCCGGCGCGCTTGCACAGGCGGCAAAGGAGACGGAGGGCAGCGTGCAGGTCGGACTGAACATGCAGAAGATGATGGAAAATATGAAAAAGCAGAGCGAGGAAAACATGGAGGTCTTCGGTGTGCCGACGCCGCAGGTGTTTGTGAGCGCCAGGACGCCCGCGGGGGATCTGCTTGTGATGAAAGCGCACCAGGCGGCGAAAAAGGCGATCAAGGAGATCAACCCGTCTTTAAAGGTTGGCGTCACGCTTTCCCTGCACGATATACAGGCGAAGGAGGGCGGCGAGGCAAATGCGGAAAAGGAGTGGGACGAGGAAT